>JAFXYK010000080.1 GCA_017541805.1 Paludibacteraceae bacterium | reverse complement strand
TGCCGATACGGTCCCAACGGATACGTCCTTTGAACCACGGTTTGTCCTTGTCGATACTCAACCAGATGAATAGCGGTCGTCCGACGATATGATCCTCCGGCACGAAGCCCCAATAACGACTGTCGGCGCTCTTATGACGGTTGTCACCCATCATCCAGAAATAGTCCATCTCGAATGTATATTCCTTACCGATCTTCATCGGTTTGAACTCGTACGCATCGGCGATGCGCTTGTAGAGCCAGTAGTTCTCTTCGGTAATGAGTATCTTGTCGCCCTTGCGCGGGATGTATATCGGACCGTAGTTGTCGCGGGTCCAATCGTTATGTCCCAGCGGGTACACTTCACCTTCGGCGTCTCGTTCCACTTCAATCGACACAATATGCCGGTTCTTTTCCATCGCTGCTTTCATCTCTTTGGTCAGCGGGAAATGATACGTACCTTTTCCTCCCATCCGATCGTCTCGGCTGATACCGATCTCATCCAAGTACTTATCACTCAGTTTGGATCCGTCCGTGCGAACATAGTAGTTCATCTGTATGCCTTCGCGCTCCGGTTCCTGTTGCCAAGCATCATTTGTCTTCGTCCAGATTACATTTTCCACGATCTTGAGCGAGTCACCGGGTGTGCCTACACAGCGCTTCACGTAGTTCTCACGCCGGTCTACCGGGCGGGCTTTGAGATGCTGCAGATCGTGCTTGGTGATGCGAATACCATAGCGCGCAGAGAGGGCACCATATCCGTATTTTTCCGCCATATACTTCAGCGTGTAGTAATCCGGGTTCTCGCATCCTACGACTACCGTGTCACCGGCGGGGAAGTTAAAGACGACAATATCGCCTTTCTCCGGATGTCTCCATCCTTTGAGACGTTTGTACTGCCAGTGCGGTTTGCTGATATAACTCTGTCCGCCTCCTAACCATGCCGGTAAGGTATGTTGCACGAGCGGCATGGATAGCGGTGTCATCGGCACACGCGGACCATACGCCATCTTATCCACATACAAGAAATCACCGACCAACAAGGTCTTCTCCAAGCTGGAACTCGGAATTTGGTAGTTCTGGAAGATATACAGGTTAATAAAATAGACAGCCACCAAGGCAAACACGATCGCATCTACCCACGACAGCACGCGGTATAACCACGGTTTGGTCTCTTTGTACTTGCGCCACCAACCGTAATTGATGTATTTGGTAGTGAAGATATCGAGGATGAATGGCAGCAGCAGCAACCATGCCAAACTGCTCCAGTCATCCCAAGCGACCCAGAAAATGAATACCACATAGAGGGTGCCCCAGATTCCGGCGCGGATCCATCCACCGCGTGTCGTGGCAGCAATACGCTGCTTCAATGAGGCAAGCACCAAATCAACTATTTCTTTTATCTTTTTCATATAATTCCGATAGTACTTAAACAGGGGTAATGTAGGGGTAAAACAGGGGTAATATAGGGTTTAGAATTGTTCGGCGGTAACTACTGCTCCTAATGCAAAGCCCCTGCGACCTTTCGCAATATGTGTGATGACGATCGTGTCCTCTTCGCTGTCCCAAGTCACCGTGTGCGTCCCCGGCACTTCTCCTTCTCTGATACTTTCTATAGCAACATCTGTGCCAATCTGCTCAGCCAAGGTCTTGGCGGTACCGGAAGGTTTGTCCAATTTATGGATATGATGCGTCTCTGTAATCGAGGGTGTGTATTGCGGTTGGCTCGCCATACGCGCAGCTAACTCTTTGTTCAGTTCAAAGAAGATGTTCACGCCAACGGAGAAATTGCTACTCCATATAAGCATTGTCTTACCATTCTCGTTCTTAATGATGACTCTACTTCCTTCAATAACCAATAACCAATAACCCTTTACCAATTCCTCCGGCTTCCATCCGGTTGTGCCGCATACTACGGGCACGTTCTGTGCCCACGCGCGTAAAATATTCTCCTTGGCAGTAGCCGGTGTCGTGAACTCAATAGCCACATCTGCGCCGTTCAGTTCGAACGCATCGCCTACATCAATCCGCGCCACTATCTCATGGCCACGCTCCAGGGCAATAGACTCGATCATATGCCCCATCTTACCGTATCCGATCAGTGCAATCTTCATCTCGTATATGCGTGCGCTACGTACGAACGCACAAAACCGGCTGCAAAGGTACAAAAAAAAAACGATATATGCAAGGGCATATATCTGTATTATACGAATTCCGTCAATTTTTCTACATCCATTGTGTAATTTTTGCCACTAAGGCAGGGATGGAAGTGTTCCCATCGTTCAGAATTGTTAAGTCTCCGGTATGTGGATGTTGCGCGTTTATGCGTGCGCGTACTTTATGTAAATTTGTTTCCGAAGCCTCGCCGTGGTAGTCTCGCTGGATGGTGCGGGCAATACGCACCTCCTCCGGTGCGTCCACGACAATGATCTTATCGCATATCTTGTCCAGCCCTGCTTCATAGAGAATAGCGGACTCGATAAAGAGGACAGAATGCGGATAGTTATTCTCCCAATGTTTGATATCTTTCCGAACTGCAGGGTGTACAATCGCATTGAGGCGCTCCAATAACGACTTATCCGCAAATACCTGTTTGCTGACATATGCGGTGTTGTACTTTCCGTTCACAAACGCCTCGTGACCTAACAGTTCGATGATGGCCTGTTGCACGGATTCGTCTTCGGCGATAATTCGCTTGGCTTCTTGGTCACAGTCGTAGACCGCATAGCCTTCTTTGGCTAGCTCGCGTGCAATGGTGGACTTGCCACTTCCTATGCCTCCTGTAATACCTATTATCATATGCGTTTAGAATTGGAAGTAAATAAAGGGTTGCATGTCGGCTGTGACGAATTGATAGATGACGACGAGTGCGGCGCATACGACGAACACCATCAGCCATAGCGGCATCGCGCTGAACCAGAGACGATAGCGGCGTTTCCAGTTGGTAGGTAACCAGTGGATGATCATTCCGGCAATGAACATCGCCACCACCCATTTGTACTCCACGATGAAATCCGGTATCATCGCGCTATTCCATGCGCCGCCGATCTGGTTGACCATGTTCTTCGCCGTCTCCCAAGCTTGTTCATTGGCGGTAGCCGGATCGAGGTTACTGCTGCTTCTGAAGAACAGACGGGTGAAGGTGATGAAGACGAAGGTCTGCAAGATGGCCCAACATTGGGCAATCTTATTGGAGATTTTTGATTTTTGATTTTTGATTTCTTTGTCCTCTGTGAGGAGCCAGTAGATATAGCGGATGGCGGTCCCGATCCAGACGATCAGCGCCCAGAAAGCAAAGAGGTGCCATGCCGGCAAGTGGGTGGCTTCATCGGCATAAATCAGACTTCCGGTCAAGGCAGTCATCAGCACAAAACGCACATGCCAGTGCAGCTCTCGCCAAATCTTATTGACGATCATACCGATGCCGTTGATGCCACCCCAGATGATGAAGTTCCAACTGGCGCCGTGCCATAAACCGCCAAGCACTTGGGTGATGAAGGAGTTGAGGTTCGAATAGAAGAGTTTCAACTGCGTGTTGTTCTTCATCACTCTCGGCACAATGATCATCGCTGCGATTAACGCCGCAAAAGGAATCATTATCCATAGCCACCAGCCTGTCAGGCCGGCAGAGACAAGCGCGATGATGGTCAGCATGATATACGTGCCGATACTGATCTTACGGTTACCGCCCAACGGGATATACAGATAGGTCTTCAGCCAACGACCCAGCGACATATGCCATCTTCTCCAGAACTCCTGCGGGGTCTGACTCTTATACGGGCTGTTGAAGTTCATCGGCAGGTAGAATCCCATCAGCAGCGCCAAGCCGATAGCGATATCGGAGTAGCCGGAGAAATCGGCGTACACCTGCAGCGAGTAAGCAAAGAGCGCGAACAGGTTCTCGAAGCCGGAGAAGAGAAGCGGATAGTCAAAGACGCGGTCAATGATGTTCACCGCCAGATAGTTCGACAGAATGATCTTCTTTGCCAAGCCGTTGATGATCCAGAAGACAGCCAAGCCGAACATACGGCGGCTGAGATGGAACGGTTTGTACAGTTGCGGCACAAACTCCTCTGCGCGTACAATAGGACCGGCTACCAGTTGCGGGAAGAAAGATACATAGAAACCAAAATCAAGTATGTTTTTGACCGGTTGGATGCGCCGGCAGTATACATCGGCGGTGTACGAGATGACCTGGAAAATATAAAACGATATACCTGCCGGTAGGATGATCTTATCAACGATCGTCACATGTGATCCGGTGAGGTCATTGAACATATTCGTGAAGAAATAGGCATATTTGAAATAGCCCAAGATGCCTAAGTCGATCATCACCGACAGCGTGAGCCATAGTTTGGCGATTTTTGATTCTGGATTGTTGCTTTTGGCTTTATCAATACGCTGAGCAATCAACCAGTCACTCAGGGTCACAAAGGCCAGGATAGCAACGAAGAGCCCGCTGGTCTTATAATAGAAGAACCAGCTGACGAACATGAGGTACACATTCCTCATGTGTAATTTTTGATTGGTGATTGCTGATTTTTGATTCCCAATAATCAACGCAAAGAGGGCATAGACCAAGGCGAAGAACGCCCAGAAATAGAACTGGGAGAACTGCAACGGAGAATGCGAGTTAAAGGCGAATATGTGGTGGAGGAGGTCCAAGTGGTTAGTGGTTAGGGGTTAGGGGTTCGAGGAGCCAGGTGGCTACGGCATTACCGGCTTTGCGGGCACCATTGCGATAGAAATGGATACCGTCGCTACCGGCTAAACCTTGTTCGCGCCAGCGCAGCATACTGCCGGCACCACCCATATACTGATATAAACTGAAATATGCGATGTTATCTTCCAAGCACATCTTGCGGAGTAACTTATCCATGAACGAGATCATCGGATAGCTCTGCCAAATACCGTCTTTGAGACGCACCATGTCGCTCGGACCGATGAAGAGGATGTCTGCGTGCGGTGCACAGCGGCGCAAATAGCGCACTTGCTTGCGGTAACTCTTGACGAACCCGTGTATCGTCTCCGGCTTGTCATTCTCAGGAATAGCATTACCGCCGTACTGCAGAATGATCAACCGCACATTCTCTTCGCGGTAGAAAGTAGCCAGTTGCGTACTGTCGATCTTGGTGAAGACGGTGGTGCCCAGACATCCGCGCATGGGGATATTATCCACGATCACACCGGTGTTGGTCTCTTGCGACAAGCCGTATATGGCCCCGCGACCGGTGAGATGCACGGTGTCGCCGGAGACGGTATAATGAATAGTAGAGTCTGCGAAGATGCGCCATGTGCTGTAATGGGCACTGGCCGTTTGCGGCTTACACACGACCACCACCTCTTCGCTGCCAGGTACCAGCGAGTCCGCCATGATAGCGACCTGTCCCATCGCCCCGTAGAGACCGTCAGTGCGCTGCATGCTCTTCGGACCATAGACGAGGTATCGCGCCGGTCCTTGTTGGGCTTGAGAGGCACTGATGAGTCGACCGTTCATACGCAGTTCCTGCCGCACGGTAAGGGATGGGATCGTCTGTAATAAAGGCATCAAACCCACGCCGCTGCCACCGTATCGTTGTTGCAGTGTTTCGCGGATCTGTTGGGTGATGCGGTCCTCTTCGATCTGGCTGTCGCCATAATGGACGATACGCACTTTGCAGGAGTCGGTCGTCTGCAACGACGCATAGAAACGGCTTAAGAAAATACGGCTGTCCGTCGTGGAATCAACCACCACTTTGGGTGGTACAACAGATGGCGCAGAAGGGGTGACTGAGTCCGTTGTCAGGACGATAGCCGTCGTGTCTAAGGCTGCTTCCTTGGGATCATCCAGGTTCCATAGTCGATCCGGGATCTCGACCTCTTTGGCTGCTGTTTGTGCGTCAAAGACTTGGGTTAATGTCGGCCATCTAACTTCCGTTCCACCTATCGTGACGCGTCCGGGTAGCACGATACATAATGCTGCCAAAACGACCAGGATACCGGTCATAAACAGAAGAATCTTGTATGGTCTCATAGCCGGGATTCGTTATTTTCTCCAAAGAGAACGGCTGAATAATAGGATGACGGTAAAGATCTCAAGACGACCGATGATCATCACGACGGTAGCAACCCATTTCGCTACATCCGGAAGTGCTTCGTAACAACCGCTGGATCCCCATTGACCGATCGAGACACCGACATTACCGATCATCGAGACGGCGATACCGATGGACTCGTCAAAACCGATGCCACAGGCGCAGAAACTGATGGAAGCCAGTATGATGATCAAGGCATAGAAGAACATGAATGCCACGATATTACTTGCCGCCGACTCGCTGATCGTCATTCCGTTAAAACGCACAGGAATAACTGCATTGGGGTGAACACGCCGTTTGATCTCCGCACTGGCGGACTTGGCAAAGATAGCCAATCGAATCCACTTGATACCTCCGGCCGTAGAACCCGATGAACCACCGGTGAACATCATAAAGAAGACGATCATCCATAATACCGGCGGCCACAGCATATAATCCGAGGCAACGAAACCGGTGGAGGTGATGGTGGATACCGCGGTGAAGAAACCGATACGGATGCTATCCAGTTGGTGGGTGTTGATTAACAAGCCTATGGCTAAAATCAAACCGAATCCCACACATGCCCCGACATACCATCGCGTCTCTTCGTCTTTGAGCAATCGCTGCGGCCTACCGCGGAACAGGTAGATGAGTTGGGTGAAGTTGATGGCCGATAGGAGCATGAATACAAAGATGATCCACTGGATGGCCGCGTTAAAACCGATCATACTGTCATTGTGCGTGGCGAAACCACCGGTGGAAATGGTACTCATTGAGTAACAAACGGAGTCAAACTTATTCATGCCGAAGATGTACAGCAAGACGCCTTCCATCAGCGTGAGGCCGATATAGGTGATCCACATATGTTTGGCGGTGTCGGCGATACGAGGACTGAGTTTCTCATAGCTGACACCGGTCACTTCGGCACTGTATAGCTGCATGCCGCCCAGACCGAACATCGGCAGGATAGCCACACTCAGCACGATGATACCCATACCTCCGATCCATTGCATCAGTGCGCGCCACAATAAGATCGAGTGACTCTGTGCGGCGACATCGGTGAAGACGGTTGAACCGGTGGTGGTGAAACCGGCCATCGTTTCATACCAGGCGTCTGTGACAGAAGGCAGGCAACCACTGAGGTAGAAGGGTAACAAGCCAAATAACGAATAGACTACCCATACGGTAGCTACGATCACATATCCCTCTCGTTCAGTGACGCGTTTCTCCGCTTTTCTTCCTGCGCCGACCATCCACCAACTGCTGATCCATGTGACCGCACTGGCTGCTATCCACGCGCCGAAATCCGCCTCGTCGTACCACCACGCGGCAAAAGTAGGCACTAACATGAATATTGCCTCGAGGGTAGTTAACACACCCATGGTCTTAAAGACCAGTCGCCAGTTAAAAGTGCGTGTCATTTGAAGAGTTTCTCTAAGTTACGAATCACATGGCTCTTGCAAAAGATGATCACGAGGTCATTCGGAATGATCTGCGTATCACCGTTCACCAGCACTCCTTCTCCTGCGCGAACAATACCTCCGATATTGGCTTCTTTTGGTATATCCAGTTCTTTCACTTTGTACTTGGTGATGAGGCTGCCTTCTTTGGCTTCGAACTCCACGATTTCGGCGTCTGCGCTGGTCAGGTTGTGTACACCTCTGACGGAGGCATCGAGCAGCATCTGATAGATATAGCTGGCGGCGATGGTCTTTTTATTCAGTACCGAACCGATATCCAAACCTTCAGCCATCGGGATATAATCCAGGTTCTCCACTTCGGCGATCGTCTTGCGCACGCCGAAACGGTTCGCAGCGAGGCAGGCGAAGATGTTCGCTTCGCTGCTGTCGGTCACTGCTACGAAAGCGTCTGCATCCTGAATACCTTCCTCTTTGAGCACCTCCATATCCGATCCGTCGGCATTGATGATCAAGGAATGGGACACTTTCTCGCTCAGCTCCTTGCATAAGTTCCGATCTTTCTCGATGATCTTGATATGCATCTCATGCTCCAGTTCCGTAGCTGCCTTTCTGGCAATACGTCCACCGCCGTAGAAAATCACATTCTTGATCTCCCGCTTGGTTTTTCCTAACTCCTCGCGCATGAACTCCATGTATTCTTTGGGGCATATACAATAGACCATGTCGCCTTCTTCGACGGTGTCGTGTCCGCGCGGGATGATGGTCTCCGTACCCCGTTTGATGGCTACGATACGATACTTGCCGTGGTTATAGATGCCGGAGGCAAAGGCCTTTCCGATGATGCGCTCGGCCGTTGAACGGATCTTGACCACACACAGCTCCAGGCTACCTTGCCCGAGGTGTAAGTGATATCGCATCCAGTTGGTGCGCAGGCTCTCTTCGATCTCATTGGCCGCCAGCACCTCCGGGTAGATGAGGTGGTTCAGACCCATATCCTCGAAGAACTTGCGGTTCTCAGGAAGCAGGTATTCGTAGTTGTCAATACGTGCTAAGGTTCGTTTGGCACCCAAAGAGTTAGCGATGAGGCAGGCTGTCATGTTTTCTGTCTCATGCGGTGTGACTGAGATGAACAGATCACAGTCTTTTACGCCTATATCGCGCAAGTCATGAATAGACGTCGGGTTTCCCACCTTCGTCAATAAATCATAGTTGGCGCTCAAGTCACCCAGACGCTCCGGGTTCTCATCCAACAGCGCAATCTCCATATCTTCACGACTCAGCAGTTTAGCCAAGTGTGTGCCTACCTCACCGGCACCTGCAATAACGATTCGCATAAGCCCTCCTTATCTAATTTAAGCATATGGTATAGTTCTTTCGTTGAACCATGTTCTACAAATTGGTCTCTGACACCCAGACGGATCACATGCGGCGTGTATCCGTGGTCAGCCATCCATTCGAGTACAGCGCTTCCCAGCCCTCCGGCGATCACACCGTCTTCGGCAGTGACGATGGTCTTGAAGTTCTTTCCGACTTCATGGAGAATGGCTTCGTCCATAGGTTTGAGCCATCGCATGTCATAGTGCGCGATGGATAATTTTCCGTCCTTCGGACTGATAGACTCGATCGCCTCACTCATGGTGTTGCCGATCGCGCCGATGGTTAATACTGCAAAATCTTTTCCGTCGCGGAGCTTCACACCTTTGCCGTATTGTACTTCGGTCTGTGCGCTGTGTGCTGTGCGCTGTGTTCTTCCTCTCGGATAGCGAATGGCTACGGGGCCGTCCAGGGTCTCCGCCAGCTTCATCATCTCGCGCAAATCTTCGCCGGTGCGCGGCGCACAGATCTGCATGTTAGGTATCGGTCGCAGGTACGCCAAGTCCAAGAGACCATGGTGCGTAGCGCCGTCATTGCCCACTATGCCTGCGCGGTCAATACAGAAGACGACATGCAGTTTCTGCAAGGCCACATCATGCACGATGTTGTCATACGCGCGCTGGAGGAAAGTGGAGTATTCGTTGCAGTACGGCAGCATTCCGGCTTTCGCCAAACCGGCGCTGAACGTCACCGCGTGTCCTTCGGCGATACCTACATCGAACACGCGATCCGGCATCTCTTTCTGCATGATACTCATCGAGCAGCCCGAAGGCATAGCCGGCGTGATACCTACTATCTTGTTGTTCTTCTTCGCCAACTCCAGCAGCGTCTGACCGAACACTTCCTGCCATAGCGGCGGTGTGACGGAAGAGGACTCGCCGGTGATACGCTCTCCGGACTCTATGTTGAATTCTCCCGGTGCGTGCCACACCGTCTGGTCGTTCTCCGCCGGCGCATAGCCTTTGCCTTTCTTGGTGATGATATGCAGCACTTTCGGTCCGCGGTGGTTCTTGATCTCACTGAGGATGCGCACCAGGTTAATCACGTCGTGACCGTCTGTCGGACCAAAATAGCGGATGTTCAGACCCGTGAAGATATTGTTCGCGTGCTTGCTGAACATCGCTTTCAGGCTGGTGTGACGACGTAAGATCGCCTTGCGGTTACGTTCGTTGACCAGGTGCAGTTTGGCGGCCATCTTATAGATCCACCAGCGCAGTTTGTTATAGCCGGTGCTGGTCGTCAGGTCCACCAGATATTGCGTGAATCCTCCTTTTAACGGGTCGATGGCCATGTTGTTGTCATTGAGCACGATCAACAGGTTGTTCTTATCCATCGAGGTGTTGTTCAGTCCCTCGAAAGCGAGACCGCCGGTCATAGCACCGTCACCGATGATGGCCACGACGTTCTTGTCTCCGCCGATATTCAGGCCGAGTGCCGCAGAGATCGAGTTGCTCGCGTGCCCAGCTATGAAAGCGTCGTATTCGCTCTCGGCAGGGTTGGTGAACGGACTTAACCCTTTGAATTGGCGGTTGGTATGAAAACGGTCACGACGACCGGTGAGAATCTTATG
>JAFXYK010000079.1 GCA_017541805.1 Paludibacteraceae bacterium | reverse complement strand
CTTCGGCTCATTCATATCCGCGATCGGGTTGGTAGCCAGCGTAGAAGCGTAGAGCGAGAAGAAACAGGTGCTGTCCTGGACGAACATACAATCGACTACATAGACGCTGTCATCTTTCATACCTGCTTCGTATTTCTGCTCATGACCGAGAACATATTGCTCCGGCATAATACCGGTGAGCGAATCGCGATATTTCTCGCTGGAGGCATACGCCCAACTATAGACGAATCCGTCCGGAGCCTCAAAGACCGGGTTGATCTCGCCGCACTTCATGCCCTTCAGTTTACCGTCGGAGCAACCGAGGGTAAAGTACGCATATCCGCCGTGTTGAGTCATCGCGCAGTCAAAAGTCGTCAGACGAACCGTCAGCTTCTTTCCCTGATACTCGGGTTTCTTGAGGTTGACACCCACCGTGGTCCATTCCTTCCAGATGACATCATCTCCGTTGGCTTGAGCAATAGCTTTCGGTGTCACATGCCATCCCTGCGCAATCGCCTCAGGCGTAAGCGTTGTCGTACCGAATTCATCTTTCCCGGCGCGCACATCATTGGCATTGAAATCCGCCTGTCCGCACTCGCCGATAGAGGTATTGCCGATACGGATATCGAGCATGAAACGCGGGTTCTCATAATCCTTGTGCGTCGGCGCCTCCAGGATAGGAGCGTACTTCAGCAGCAAGACCGGATAATTGAGTGTATCCACGAGGAACGAATACTCAATTCGCTCTGTCTGGTTTCCTCCCCGCACATTACCCAAACGGACGGAAGCCAGTTCGCCTTCCGGAATGGTAGGCAGCAATCCATTCGACCGCGGATCGACTTCCCTCTTATCGAAGTGAATCGTATGCCGGCTTTCATTGCTACCCGGGCCGTCATCTACCGGATCGACTTTTTGGTAATTGGTAAAGGTAGTGGTATTGTTAAAGCCCGTACCGGTATAGCACTTCGCATTCTTGAGGTTCAGATAGTCCACGCACATCTGGTCGGGATAATAGACCAGTTTGGAGATGGAGGATTTGAGACTATAGAGATCCGGCGCACATACGGCACGTACGATAAAGTCGGTCTGACCAATTGGCAGGTTGGTAAAGGTAGTCGAAGTACCGTTCACGATCTTCGGTCCATGCCATTCGTCTGTCTCGTAGGAATATGCCATTACCTCATAAGAGTCGCTGACACCGGACCAGGAGAAGGTAGATGTGGTACCCTGGATGGTCAAATTCAGTCCTGCCGGTTCATCACAAGGACGGGTGTCCATAATTGAAATATTATCTATCTTTCCTCCCGGCTCCTGAGGCAATGCACTACCATTCGCCCACACAAAAGCAAGGTAATGCGGCTTACCATCACATTTCTTATTCGGAATTGTTGCTAGGCATTGTTTCCAAGTCTGCGCTCCTCCTACATAATCAATGAGCACCTGCGGTTGCAATGAGATAACGTAGTTCTCATACACTGAAGGAACTGAACCGCTGGATGTCGCAATCGATCCCACCTTGATAGAATCGCCGGTATCGGGATCCGTCATCGGAATCCAGAGGGCATAGATACCATCAAAATTGCTGGCTATGTTTCCCATGCCACTATAGTCAAAACAGAGGGTATAGTCACCGGAGGTTAATTTATCCAGCGATACCGTATCGTATGCAAAGACCCAACATCCTTTACTCGAATAATGCGCAGTGGCACCATTATCATCAGAAATATATAGACCATAATTACCGGTCTTCTCGTTATTACCCGGTGCGCCGATATACCATTTATTCGTCAGCGCATCATATATACTCTTATTAGCTACTGGATTGAGCTTCCAGCGGTCACGGTCTGCCTTGTTTTCAAAATCACAAGAGTAATTCTGTACGGCTTGCATCGGGAGCGCGATCAACATCAACGCCCAGAGCGCTATTATACTAATCTTCTTCATAACGAATGATATATATGCCTGCTTGTGCAGGAGTTTGGAATACAGCGTCGCCCGCCGACAACGAATAGGTGTTGACCAATTGGCCGAGCGCTGAATAAATATATACTGTAGTAGGTTTCTCCAGTTTGATACGTACGTTCTGCGCAGAAGGAACTACCGTCGGGTAATCCGATTTCTGCTCATGATAGGTCGGTTGGAGCGGACAAGTGGTCATTACCACGCCGTCCGGACGCGTGAGTTCTACATAATAGACCGCATTGAAATCAAGCGCCTGATAGAGATACGAGTGGTTCTCGCCCTCAAGCGGTTGACCATCTTTATACCACTGGAAGGCCGTGAACTCGAAGCCGCCGTTGTATTTCGGCGAGAGCAAGGTGAGCACGTCATTCCATTTCTGCTCAACGATCGAACTGCGGTAACGAATCTCTACGTCGCGTACTTGTGTGTACGGACCGCAACAGAACTGATAGAAAGTCAACGTAGCCTGATAAACACCCGGCGTGATGGTATCCGAATACGGAATACGCACTTCACTCAGCCCCGGAGCATAAATCATCGTATCGCGCAGCGAAGGCGTCGAGAACTTCACCTCCAAGCTGTCATATTCACCCGCCGAGATATCGAAGGTAAGGAAGAGCTGTTCGTCGTCCGCACAGAGGAACGGCAGTTCATCCACTTTCGCTTTCAGACGCTCGTTGACGGTAAGCGTGAGATAGAGGGCGCTGTCGCAGCCGTGCGTCGTCTTGAGCATAATGAGTTGGTCCACCATAGGCTGGTTATACTTCACGCCGTTGATGGTAACCCATTGATCCGAACAAATCGAGTCATGGATATATACGTCATCCGGCCGTTTGAACACCTTCAGGTACAACGTGGACAGGGAGTCACACCCGGCGAAATTCGGATACTCACCTACGTAAACCGTATCTTTATCAAACCACTTACCGCCGAAATTCACCGGTGTCTCGGGACAAGTGGTCATGCGAAACTCAGTGTTCTCGGGAACGATATTAGGAACTACTATTGTGTCATATCGTGTACTATCGCAGGCATTTTCCGTTCCTATATAAGTGGTATATGTTACTACGATTGTGTCTCCCTCAGAAGGACATGTATAGATAGGATTCCAGTTGCGCATTTCCTGTGTATCGCCATTCGACAAACGAGTGAATTGCCAGAGGCAGTCATTGGTTGCCTCTTTGGTATGCGTCTCCGTACCATCATACTTATTCATGACGTGCGAAGTATTACTGAACTTGAGTTTGCTTGAGCACTCTGCATAGATCGGTTCCCATGTATATTCCGGCACAGGGAAACGCGGAGCCGATACGGTGCTTACCTCAAAATAGCACGTCGTATCCTCCATGAAGCTCACGCGGCAAGTATATGTCTGACGCCCCGGATCAACCTCCAATTCCTGTTGCGTACTAACCACGTCGCCCGCCTCGTTAAACCATTTATAGTTAAAGCCATCCGGTGCAACACAGTGGATTTTCGCATCATTTCCACAGTTCTCCGTCTCCAAGTGTGCTGAAGCACAATCGAGAGTGAAATAGCCGTATCCGTAGTGACCACCGGCACCGCAGTCGATAGACGTGAAACGTACCTTAATATGTTGGCCTGCGAATGGCTGCAAATTAATACCGGCTGTTGTCCAATCCTTCCAAACGACACTTTCGTCTTTCGTTCTGGTCCATCCTTCCTCTACCGCTTTGGAATAGGAAAAGTCCGGTACTCCGCAAAAATCCAATCCACCTAACGGATTGTAATCCTTATCAAGAATCTCCATCTTAAACTCCGGATCACCACAACCCTCGCCAGGTTTCTGCAGCACAATAGCGTACTTCACAATGAGCACACCTTGATTCTCGGCATCTACCACAATATCATAGGTGATAGCTTCCGCTTCATAGCTGGCATTCCAGTTTCCTAACCGGACAGAAGCAATCGATCCTTTCGGTACTGTATGCAAACACGAGTCTGTACGAGGATCTAATTCTGTCGGGTCCACGTGTCTTGTATGGCGGCTCTCTTTAGCGTCCGGACCTAAATCAATATACCCTTTATAACTATAAGGTGTTTCTCCCGGATGTGAGTTTGTGCCAGGGCGGAAGCCATAGGTACACTCTACATTCGGGCCATCAAAATTCAAATAATCCACACAGTGGTTTTCGGGGCAATAAACCAAATACTGATTCTTATAAACATATATTGACTGTAGATTGCCTGATTTACTAATTACGCGAATGTCATAACTGCCTTCTGCGATACGGCGCAGTTTGTAACTACAGTTATTTCCATCTCGGCTAAAGCCGTCCACGCCCTTCGTTATCCGGTCTTCACGGCGCCACGTAGAAGTACCTACCTTTCTATATTGTACTTCAAACTCATCTGCCGTACTTTCCCAACTAACCAACAATGAGGAATCGGAACAAAGAGATTCCACGTGCAGATTCTGCGGCTTCTTGATACGGGCAGAACCAATCTGCACATTATCAATACATATGGAGGTCTTATTTACATTCTCATCTTTATTTTTATTCACCCAGATAAAGACGATTGCAAACGTATAATTGGAGTTATTCGGACTAACCTTAATCTCATTCGACAAACTGACATTTTGCCAATCTTCTTTACCACATACAAACCGCTGACGTGACGCCCCTAACTGTTGGAAAACATTATTAACCGTTGTTTGCGATATGTTCGCATTAGCAGCATGAATAATTGAATTCAGATAGAACGGCATTGATGGATCTGTCAGAAATATCTCCGGGCATACCATTACATGCAGATACGAATTACTCGTATCACCGACACATTTCCAGTCGAAACTAAGATCATAGTTCTGCTGATCCGTGGTAGTAGGGAATTTATATCGCAGATAGGATACCACTACATTGGGATTATGTCCATAAACAGGATTTACGCCATCTGATGAAATATATAGACTTCGTTTCCCTTCGCTATGAACAGCCGAACCGACCATCCATTGATCAGTGGCAGATGCGGCATCAACATTCATCTTCCATGCCGACAAGTCCTCATCCTCCTCGAAGCTGCACGAATAAGGAATACCCGAAGCCTGCGCCCATGCGAGAGTGCAGAACAGTAGCGTTATATGTAAGAAGAGCAGTCTCTTCATAATCTACAATTTACAATCTACAATTTACAATTACAAGTTTAAAAAACTTGTTCTATATCTTCTCCGTCGGTGCCGGTGATGATAAATTCAACACGGCGGTTGAGTTGGCGTCCTTCTTCCGTATCGTTATCCGCTACGGGCTCTTTCTCGCCCTTACCTTCCGCCGTCATGCGCTCTGCTGCTACACCGCGTTTGATAAGGTCATTCCGAACGGCATTGGCACGTCCTTCGGACAGGATCTGGTTGGCCTCATCCGTACCGACAGCATCCGTGTGACCGGTGATATGAATCGTGACGGACGGGTTCATGAGCAGGAAGTTCGCCAGGTTAGCCATCGCTGCCTCGGACTGCGGCAGGATATAGGT
>JAFXYK010000078.1 GCA_017541805.1 Paludibacteraceae bacterium | reverse complement strand
GTGACCAAAGAGGTCGTACCAGGCGTCGCCTTTACGGAGGAAGACGTGACCGTCGCGGAGGACCTTATTGGTGATTGGTGATTGGTCATTGGTGATTTGGTCAACACCTTCGGTGTTACGCTGCGCGACGGTGAGATGGAGGACATAGGTGGAGTCACATCCATGGACGGTGAGGTACGAAGCGACGAGGGTGGTATCGCCGACGGGGAAGGTACTGAGGTCGATGTCTTCCCAGGTGAGCGTCTCACCTTCGGTAATGGTCTGATCGAGGGTGATGTTAACGGCAGGATAGACATTAACGACCAGTTCGACGATGGAGTCGCCGCCATAGATATTCGGCGTGCTGAGGAGCACGGAGTCCACGGTGGAGCGACGATAGGTCTTGCCTTCATAGACGGCTTTCTCTCCCGTACAGAGCGAGATGGTGTCATTGCCATAGGTAGTGACACGCGGTTGGACGAACAGGGCGAGGACATAGGTCGAGTCGCACTCGGTGACGGTCTGATAGGATGCCACGAGCAGCGTATCGCCGACCGGAAGGACGGATAGGTCGATATTCTGCCATGTCTGCGCTTCGCCCTTGAGCATCGTCCGTTGCTCTTCGAACAGATAGACGGGGTTGACGGTTAGGGTGAAGGTGATGATCGAGTCGCCTCCGGCGATATTCGGGATGGTATCCATATAGGTACCGGCTTGCGTGAGTCCGGAGAAGAGGTCATCGGTATAGGCTTCGCCTTCGCATATAGCGGCGCTATAGGTATAATAGGTGTCATCGGGAATCGGCGGCGCGACATACAAGCCGGTACCGGAGACGGTGACGGTAGCGGTAGAGGTGCCATCGGTGATGGTGATGGTCGCCTCGTACGCCTTTGCTTCCTGCGGAGCGAAATAGATGGCGATGCCGTAGTTAGCGATATTACCTAAGTTCGCACCTCCCGCCGCAGCAGCCTTACCGTTCGCCGAGGCGCAGGCATTGGCTCCGACAGCAAACGTGATACCGGCGGTGTTGTCCGCAGCGCCGACACGGAAGACCTCCGGCATGGAACTGGTGACGGTGATATCACCGGCGGTGAGGAAAGAGCGCAAGGAGACGGTATAGGCTTCCGAGACGGAGTACATATCCTGATCGGCAAAGGCATGGGAAGCGGTGGTAGCACCGTAGGTGCCCGAAGCGAGGAGGATATGCTTGGCCAAAGGCAGATGAAGATTGTAAATCTTCACTATATGGGTATTTCCCACCGGGCGATCCCATTGCAGCCAGTTGATATTGGCATCTACCTGAAGATTAGTAGTATGCTCGGTATTCCAGGTCTTATCGGTTAATGTACCTATTTCCGTAGAAGACGATCCTCCATCAGCAGACTGATAGATATGCGTAGCATTCGTAGCGAACCAACCCGTCAATTCCGTTTTGGTATAGGTCCATTTAAATTGGAATTGGCCGTTCGTAGGCGCAAAGATATTAGATGCCGTGTAACTGGATATCGTATTCATTGAATGCTCGGAATCGTCATAGAGCGAATACCATACACCGTTGTTATAGGTCTGGGCCCGGAGAGTACAGAACACAGCACACAGAATACAGATTAAAAAATTTTTTTTCATAACTTATTGAATTTTTCTTCCTAATACATCAAACATGGAGTTATCTTCACGGATGATGACGATGTGACCATTGATAATGGTCTTATTTGTGATTGGTGATTTTTGATTTTTGATTTGATCAATATCCTCGGTTCCCGAGATAGGTTTGAGGTCATCTGTTTGGCTGTCGCTGAACTCTACGCGATAGATATTATACGCGCTGTTCTGTGCGAAGTCATCGGCAATGACATAGACATGGATACATCTGCGGTCGGGATCAAAACCGATGAAGGTCTTCGCCGAGAGTCCTTCACTCTGAGCCACGAAGGTCTCGCAGTCATCGCAATAGGTATCGGCTACCTGCGCGATATGATCCGTGAAGGCAAGCGGTTGATCGGACACGGTGAAGGTCGTTAACTGCTTGTTATACACGAGTTCGACATCATCGAGATAGACGGAATCCAGCACGTAGTTCTTCTGCGCATTCGTGTAAGACGATCCTCCGCCAGGTTCCTGATTGGTAGTGAAGGTAGTGAGGATATACGCCGGCGTCTGCGTCGGGTCCGTATAGTTGAAAGGCACGGCGATGCGCTGCCAGTTCATATCGGACGTAGCGGCATAGTTGACCGCCGCCTCGGCAATCTTAGCCGCAGCCTGCTCCGGTGCCTCCGGATCCTGATAGCGCGCATCGGCAGTGATGAAGGTGCTCATACGCGCCTTATTGACGGGGTTGGCTGCATCGCGGTCGGCAGGCAGGTATTTCGCCCAGAAGACGAGCGAGTCGGGCCGACCCTGCAAAGGTGTGTTAAAACCGGTGTTGGCGGGATCGGAGAAGTTATAGTTCTTCGTTCCATCGGCGGCGCTGGAGGAGCCGGCATTGATCTGACCGTTTGTGCAGTTACCGTTGGCTTTGACCCCCAGGAGGAAGTTCGACGAGAGCAAGGCGCATTGCGTGCCTTTGCTTCCCGGCCGTGCTTCGTATGCCGGCACAAACTGATGGGCGTTGGGTTTGACGAAATCCGCCATCGGGCCTACAGCCGTACCGAAGGAATGCCATCCGGCCGGTTCGTTGTTTGTCCAAGTCCCTTCGAAGCCACCGTTGTGAAGGGCATAGTTATGATCGCGCACAGCCTGGCCGTCAAAACGCACGATGATAGGTTCGGGCAAGGACTCCGTCTCGATATAGAGCGTCACCTGCGCCTGGTCGTTCGCCACCTTAGACGGATTGATCATCGTGATTGTTGCGCGCAAAGCGATACGCTCGAGGTAGAGCGTGCGCTCGATGAGGCGCAAGCGTCCATAGGCATCGACGGGGATGTTCGGCAACACGATATGACCCAAGTTACCGCCATTGAAGCTGAAGTCCGGTAAGACGAAGGTGAGGGCGCTGTCCACCGCTCCCGGCAAGAGGAAGACGGTCTTATCGCTGAAGTCCTCGCCACCTATATTCAGATCGCCGTCATAACGGCCATAGATAGCGGCGAGTGCGACAGAGTCCTGGTCTCCGGTCGGCGTATCGGTGCTGATGACGGTGAGATGCAGGATGCGCGTGGAGTCACAGTCATCGACAGAGAAATAGGAGACGGTGAGTTGAAGCGAACCCGGTCTCATCGTAGCCAGGTTGATGCCTTCCCAGGTACGCTCGGAGCCCTGCAGGATGGTCATCGTCTCTTCGATACGATAGTTAGGCCGGATGTCCACGGTGAGATGGACGACGGAGTCGCCGCCGAATTGGTTCGGTTGGGCGAGCAGTATATCGCCTTCGAAGGCCTCGGCATACCATACATGTTCGAACTCAACAGAGTCGCCTTCGCATACATGCGCCGTATATTCGCCATAGGTACGCGGGAGCGTAGACACATAGACACTGAGGCGATAGACGGAGTCGCAGTTCGCAACAGTCTTGAGGCTATCGTAGTAGATATAGGGCGTCTCTGCAGCGACGAGACCGCTGATGCTTTGTCCGCGCCAAGAGGTGTCCTGCTCGGCGATATGCATCTCTTCGTCGATGAGATAGGTCGGCAGGATATGGAGCGTGAACACGATGACCGAGTCGCCTCCGGCGATATTAGGAATGGTATCTCGATAGACCCCGGCTTCGGTCAGACCGGCGAAGAGTTCGTCGGTATATGCCTCACCGGCACAGATCGATGCTTCGTAGGCATAGGTAGAAGCCGCTGCTTCGGGTTCGTCCATCTGCACGGTATAGACCGCATATTGCTTGCCCTGCGCGTAGTTATTCGCAGCGATATAGATATAGGCTTTGTACGCGATCTCATCGTATCCGATGAAGACGTGCGCGCCCTTGCCATCCGTGGTGACCGCCCAAGTATGATCGGTACTGAAAGGCACCGCTACCGTCGCCTGCGCATCGGTGAAAGAGACGGCTTCGCCGTTGAGCAAGACGCTCTTGAGACCGTAGTTATAGACGAGGGAAGCATCATCGAGGTAGATATTATCGAGGCTGCTGCCGGAACTGGTACCGCCACCGGGCGTTGCATTGGTGGTGAAGGTCATAAGCACATACGCAACCTGCTCCGGCGAGACGGAATAGTACTTGAAAGGCACGGCGATACGTTGCCATCCCTTGGCGGATGTCGCGGAGTAGTTACTCTCGGCGTCGGCTATCTTCACCGACGAATAGTCTTTGGCCTCCGGGTCCTGATAGCGCGCGGCGGTCGTGATGACGGCATGCGCACGGGCTTTGTTGCTCGAGCCACCTACATTACCGTCCGCCGGGATATATTTGGCCCAGAAGACGAGCGAGTCCGGCGTACCGGCAAAAGCGGTGGTATAACCGGTGTTGGACGGATCGGAGAAGTTATAGTTTCCCTCCGCATTGTCTGCCGTTATCGAACCGGCATTGATCTGGCCGTTGGTGCAGTTACCGTTCGCTTTCTGACCGAAGAGCACTTTGGACTGCAGGTGGGCGCTATAGGAGCCCGTTGAACCCGGACGGATATCCGTCGATTGCGTGAACTGGGCGGTATTACCGGTCACCATACTCGCCATACTACCGGTGGCTGTAGGGAAGGAATGCCATCCCTGCGGTTCATTATTCGACCAGCTGCCCTCAAAGCCGCCGTTGACGAAGTCATAGTTCTTCTTCGTCGGTTGGGCCGAGAGTGCGATGTCGGATGCCGAGATATTAACCCGCACGAGGTCTCCGATGACACAGGTGAGGGTGTTCGCTTCGGTACCCGGCAAGAGATAGATGTTCTCATTCGTATAAGCGACACCGCCGATGGTGATTGTACCGCTGTACACACCGGTCATATCGCTTACAGTCTTGGCCTGCACGCATAGCGCACCCACCAGACATAAGAGCGTAAAAATCTTTTTCATTCCACTATATTCTTTCTACGATGCATTAAAAATTCATATTAAGTCGGCATACAAAAGTACGCGGCGGCGCGAGGGCCATCGGACGGAAGCTATGCTCGGCGTTGAGAAGGTTATTGACCATGAACTGCAGTTCCAGGTGCTCCTTGAAGCGGAAAGCACAACGCAGATCCATGGTGAAGACGCCCGTGTTATGCTTCATCCAATATGTATGGAGCGACTCGCCGTCTTCGTAGCCGAAGATGAACAGGCGCGCGTAATCCATGATATCTTTCTGTGCTTTCTCGCGCTCGTCCACCATCAGATAGTCCACCGCCAGGATCTTACTGCGGTACGACATATTCATACCGATAGAGAACCACTTATAGGTATAATCGATCGTTGCTTTGAACGAGTGTTTATTGCGATACTTGAGGTATTTGGAGTCATTGGATTTATTCTTCATCTGCAGCGGATCGGTGTAGGTCTTCTCCTTCTCTACCCGCTCGTCATTATCGAGATCTTCGGGTTCGGTGAAGGTATAGCCGATGTTATAGACGAGGTTCATATCCTTCTTGATATCCACCTTACCGGCAGTACCGACCTCGACACCGTAGATACGCGCATGGCCGACATTGACGAACTGCGCACCGATACCGATACCGGCGTTGCTCAAGGACTTTGTCCTTGTGAACTCATCGATGACGGCCTGCATCTCATCCATCACATCGCTCATAGAGTTGATCATCGTGAAATCGGAGTTACGGAAGAGACCGAACTGATACTCAATCATATCGCGGTACTCGGTGTAGAATCCGGCGATATCGAGGGTACCGGACACGGGACCGAACTTATAGAGCTGTTTATATCCCAGTTCGGCATTGAAACCGGACTCCGGACGGATGTTGGGGTTCGGATAGATACCTACGCCACCGATATCTTTACGTGCAAATTTCTCGGTGATGGAGGGGTTACGATAACCCTGACCGAAGCTGGCGCGCAAGAAACCGGCTTTGTAAATCTCCCAGTTCAGACCGGCGCGGAAGACAGGACGCACGGGGCAGAGCCAGTTACCGATCTGGATATTCGCCTCTTTATAATGATCATCCATGCGGTAGTACTCGAGTCGTACACCGGCGCTGAGCGAGAGGCGGTTCGCAATACGATGGTCGTACTGCAGGTACGCCGCGAGGTTATCGGTATGGTGGGTACCGGTGATGTTAGCGGTATTGGTGATATGGCTCCAGTTGACACCGGTGGTGAGGCGCACGCCGTTATTCCATGCCTTAGCGAACTGATAGTCCACGAAGCCGTTATAGGTCAACTCCGGTCGCGTAGGCGTATTATCCGCCAAGAGATGCATGGCATACGCCACGACATCTTGCAGTTCCGCCACCGTACCGGTATAGCCAAAGCCGTTCTGCACGAGATCGATACCTTTCTCGATCGCGCCCAGCCAATCCTCATTGGCGATAGGAACGGCTACATCCTGGAAAGTGACGAGCAGCGCATCTTTGATATCCATACCGTCGTTCTCCATATAGCCTTTGATCTGGTTCACATAGCCGTTGATCTTATCGAGATCAAAACTCTGCACACCCCATTTCACGAGGTCCTCCGTGCTCATCACAGGCGAAGGAGTGAAGGTATTATCGGAGGTGAGATAGAAGCGTGTACGCAGTTTATGACTGATACCGCGCTCCGTATCATCGTAGTTAAAGAACGGATCGATATTGAAGTTATGCTCCTTACGTCCGAGGTTCGTCAGGGGCGAAGGATGGATCGGGTCTTTGGGGCCGCGCCAGATGAAGAAATCACCGAAGCGGTTCGCCACATAATTGAAGTTCAGACCCACATTCATATATTTCTCTCCGTCCATGGGTGCCTGATAAGTCAGGTTTCCGCCCATACGTACGCGGTCATTGAAACTCTGCTCGCGGTAGCCCTCATCCTTAAATCCGCTGATGGCACCCGAGATATCGAAGTTCCCCACCCGACGTGCGTGCGACACTTCAGCACCGTAATACAAAGGCAGCCGCGCCCCCGTATAAGCATACTGCTTATAGTTATCGTATATACCTACGTACGCCGAAGCCTTGGTCTCGGGTTCCAGCCCCGGACGCTGCGTGCGGACGTTGATGACGCCGTTGAGGGCGGACGAACCGTATAAGACGGACGAAGCACCTTTGATGACCTCGACCTGCGCTACATTCTCCAGCGGGACGTTATTCCAGTTGATCTCACCGGTCTTGGGGTTAAGGATCGTCATACCGTCCATCAACACCTGGCAACGCGAACCGACGCTATAGGTCCAGCCGCCACCGCCGCGGATGCTCGGTTGCTTATCCACGATCTCCACACCCGGGATGGTCTGCAAGGTAGCCGACAAGTCCGTTGGTGCCTGCGTACGGATCAACTGCGGTTTGACCACCTCGATGCTGACGGTCACATCCGTCATACGCTGCTCAAAACGACCGGCAGTAACCACCACTTCGTCCAGCACCTCATTATCGGCCTGGAGCACGAGGTCATACTTGGCAGGAATGGTCTTGAGCACTTTCTCCTCGGTCTGATAACCGACATAGGAGAAGCGCAGGTGCACCGGCGTCGAAGGAACCTCTAACTCATAGTATCCGTCGAAATCCGTCACCGTACCTGTACCATTATCCGTATTCTGGATAGTAACACCGATCAGCGGCTCACGCGTGAACGCATCCAAGATCGTTCCAGCCAATTTTTCCGCAAAAAGAGAGGGGACAAAACCCATCAAAAAAACTAATACGTAAATTTTCTTCATAAGCTTACTCAAAAAACGGTGCAAAAGTACTGCTTTTTTTCCACATACGCGATACCCTCGCATAAGAAAAAGTGCACAATTATTAAGATGCTTAATAATCATGCACTAAAAATAGGCAAAAATCAAGTGATTTTTTTGCTAATGCATAAATTTCGCCAGTTTCTTTTGCGCAAAGAAAAGGAGCCAATCCGGTGTATGAACGAGGAGCGGTGTGCTGAGCCAGTTGATGAAACCCGGTGTATCCGCTTTCTTATTGCGGAACATCTTCTTCAGCGCGCGTTGCACCAGTTTCTCCGGCGGGATAGCGACCGTAAGGTTAACCGCCAGTTTGCGTAAGTTAGGTGCCAATCCGAAGAGCTCGGTATCGACGGCTCCCGGGGCCATGACGGTGACGCCGACGTTCTTCGGCCGGAGTTCATACCAGATAGACTTGGAGAAATTATAGATGAAGGCTTTGGAGGCATTGTAGGTCTGAATACCCGGCATCGCCATCCACGCCGACATGCTACTCATATTCAATATATACCCGCGCATGCGCTTATGCCCGCATATACGCTGTTTGGCTTCTTCTTCAGTCAGTTCGCGCTGACACATGTCTTCGGCAAAGAGTCGCGTCAGTTTAGCGACCGTCATCACATGCAGTTGGAGCATCAGTTCGATGCGCTTGACGGAGGTCTCGCAGTAAGGATTGAAGAAGAAGACTCCGGCGTTGTTGATGAGGACATCCACCACATAGCCGTTGGTCTTGCACCAATCGTGTAAGTTCTCCGCCGCATCGGTCAGACTGAGGTCAGCATAGTGCGCGATGGTCTTGACGCCGTACTGCGAGGCGAGATCTTGCGCCACCTGCTCAAGTTCCTTCTGCTGATTAGAGACAAGCAGGAGGTCACAATGATAGTCTCGCGCGAGTTGGGTGGCATACCGCAAGCCGATACCGCTACTTGCTCCGGTTACTAAGGCTAACATAGGTTAGAGGTTAGGGGTTAGAGGTTAGAGGAGGATTTCTTGGCTGCTGCCTCCAGCTCGGCAATTTCGCGTTTGATACGCGGTGCGATGGTCTCTCCGTCGCGCTCGACGCATTCGTGGCACTTCATATCCAGCGTATACATACGTCCTACACAGTAGTTCGAACGACCACAGCCGGCATGATAGTGCGGGTTCTGCTGTACATGGTTCACGAAGTTCGGATCTTTGATGAGCACGTGCGCGATCTGGAAGAGTTCGAAGCCTTCGTCCATGATCTGTTGGCAGTTATCACCACTCTGCACACCGCCGACGTAGATCAGCGGGATATTGGTATCCTTGAGCGCCTCCTGGAAGATCTTTGCTTTCTCCATGAAATAGAGCTCCTTGAAGGGCGAGGTAGGCAACATGATCTGATGCACACCCGGTATATTCAGCGCCGCTTTGAGCCACCAGAAGGACTTCATCGGCATATAATGCGCGAGGGTCTTATAGGGCATCGCACCGCTGAGGATGGTCATCGGCGAGCGGCTGACGGTACCACCGGAGAGGACGATACCGTGTACTTTATGCGCCGCGATATTCTTAGCGATCTCTATACCTTCTTCGATGCTGACGCCATGCCAGCAGTCGTCCCACATGTTGGTTTTAACGACGATAGCCATGTCGTCTCCGGCATGCGCCATCACCTCATCGAGCACCTCATTCATGAAGCGCATGCGGTTCTCCAGGCTGCCGCCATATTGGTCATGACGATGATTCGTACGGCGCGCGAGGAACTGCGAGATGAGGTAGGCGTGTCCGGCATGGATCTCCACGCAGTCAAATCCGCACTTACGGGCAAAATCCACGGCTTCACCGAATTTCTTCACGAGGGCTTTAATCTCTTTGACCTTCAATCCGCGGTGGATAGTAGGCGAATAGAGGTTGATACCGCTGGAGGCACTAACGGGCATACAATGGCAGGTATAGAAATGGGTCATGTTACCGCAATGTCCCATCTGGATGCTGGCTTTCGCCCCTTCCGCATGAATGGCGTCCGTCATCTTCTTCATCTCGGGGATGATGGCGTCATTGACATAGAGTTGGCCGTCAAAAGAGACGCCGCTGAGGTCCACTGCGCAATAAGCGACTGTGGTCATACCTACTCCACCGCGTGCGACGGACACATGATAATCCTGCAGTTCTTTGGTCGGACGGTTCGCCCGCGCCATGTTTTCAAAAGCCGCGCTGCGGATGAATCGATTCCGCAGCGTGACAGGTCCCAGTTTATAGGGGGAGAACAATTTGCTATTGTTCATTTTTGATTTTTGATTTATGATTTAATAAATAAACGGAATAATACGCTTCAGTTTCTTACGATCGAACTCGTCGGGGAATTCCTCCTCGTACTTATGGTAGATCGAGTTGGCACGCGGCACGAGATTGCAGCAGCTGAACCAGAAGAACAGCAGTCCGGCTACAGACCAAGTGAGGATAGCAAAGCCGAGCCACTCGGTGATCTCACCGAGGTAGTTCGCACTCGTCACATACTTATACATACCTTTCTTAGGCAGGTAATGGTTGGTGTCACCGGGTTTACGCAGGTGGCGAATGACATGATCGGAGTGCATGTTAATGATCCAGCCGGTGAAGAAGATCACCATACCGAGGATGAACCGCGGGTCAGTCAACCAAGACTGCGAGTACAGCTCCGCATAATACGGATCTTTCGGCGCGATATGGAAGAGGAAATAACCCTGGATATAACCGTTGATGAGGTTCCACGCCACCGACATAAGCATGATGACGAACGGCATCTTACTCTTTCCCTTCAAGAGGAAGGGGAAGATGAACGAGCGCTGGAAATAATGGAACTCAAACACGAGGAAGAAGATCCAATACGGCGCTTGCTGCACCGCCGGCGCCAGAGCAGGATCGCCCCAAGCCTTGAAGTACTCATAGAAAACGACAAAGAACACCGGGCATTCCATCAACAGCCATCCGGCTTTGTTATTCATCGCCGGTCCCCATTTCTCAGAACGCATCTTACCATAGCCTGCGTCCACAAAATAAAGAGACACGAACACGACCAAGCCCACCAAGAACATGATGAACAAGAGGTCGCTAAAAGAAGAGTTCAAAATACTCATATGATTTGTTTGTTATAATATTCACAAAAAAGCTCGAAGTACTTCGGTATATTTCTTATCCGATTAAAAATCGGAACGAAATAGATTGCAAAATTACAAAATCTATTTTGTATATGCAAGAAATCTTAATAATAGGCTATTTTTTCTTATATAAAAGTGCTCCTTTTTTTTGACAGACAAAAAGACCGAATATAATCAAGGCGATTCCGATCCACTTGCCGAGCGGCAGTTGTTCACCGAAGAAAAGGAACATCCACAGCGCCGTAAAAGCAGGCCGTATATTATTGAATGCGTTCGCTTGCGTGACACCTATCTTCCGCAGCGCAAAGCAGAAAAGGATAAAGGCGATGACGGAGGCGAAGACGGTGAGATAAGCTGTGCAAAGCACAGCAGTGGAGAGAGGAGAGTCAAAAGTGGAGAGTTGGTTCCAATCCAAAGATTGGAGCGCAGACGGACCTTCGCGAACAAACCAAATAGGGATGAAGAAGCAGAGGCTGATGAGTTGGGCATAGAAGATGAAGGAGAGCGAACTGTATTTCGCCGGCACCTTACGCATCATGATAGAATCCACCACCGCTGCCGATACGGCTGCGAAGGCGAGTAAGATGCCCCAGTAATTACCGATGGAGAAATCCGAACTGCCCACCAACGACAGGGCAAACACACCGCCGGTAGAGAGGATGATACCGAGGATATTATTGCGTGTAATCCGTTCACGCAGCAGCACGGCTGCAAAAAGCGGACTGAGCAGCGGACTGGTGCTGAGCAAGGTCTCGGCGATAGTAGGGCTGCTGAGGGCATTGTAGGTGAAAGTCTCCAGCAGGTAGTATAGGAAAGGCTGGCAGAACCCTGCGATAAGGAAGAGAGGCAGGTCGCGCCACTCCAGTTTCTGCAGGCCGAAGAGGCTGCTTTTACGGAACAGCAAGCCGATGATGAGCATCAGCAGTACCGAAGGTACGAAGCGCAGGACGATCATCGTGAACGGCGGTAAGACCACCAAAGCATGCTTGATGGCGATACCGCTGACGGACCAGATAATCATCGATACGATTAGAGCGATGACGGCCAGGTATTGTGTGTTATTCCTGCTAAGCGACATATAGCTGCATGTGTTTCATTCAATAACCGCATGGTCTCCACGGCCCGCGGTTGGGTAGTATCCGGGTATATCGGATCGCCGATGATGACTTGCGTCAGCGGTTCGTTTTTCGGTCCAAGAAGGCGCCATAATCCGGTGCGCTCGCGATAGGTGACGGCGAAAGGAATGATGGGTTTGTTGTACTTATACGCCATGGTGAACGCCCCTTTCTGGAAGGGCCGCAGCGGCTTATACCAATCCCACCTTTTGGCTTCGGGGAAGATATGGAACCAATAGCCTTTTTCGTTATAATAGTCGAAGGCGGCATTGAAGGCTTTCATCGCGCTTAAGCCTGCTTCCGGCGCCGGAATAGGTATTCCTCCAACCGCACGAAGATAGAACTGGTCCTTGGTCCTGAAGTTAGGTGCGAACATCGGAATACGCGTATGCGTGCCGGCATGAAATGTGGTCAAGACCGACGCGCAGTCATGGCGGTAACAGTGGTTCGCTATGGTGATGGCACCTCGGCTGAGATCGAACTGCTTAAGCCACCTGCGGACACTGCACGACGAACGATGCCAGCGCGTCTCCCCTTCTCTTCTCCATCGCAGGCCGTATTTGATGCGCAAGACGCAGCCCAAGAGCCGCAGCAGGATATGATAGCCAAAAAAGATCGTCCTTTTATTGCGCGGGCTCTCGTCCACGTAGGGATAGTCCGCATCCACCTCCGGATATTCGCGGTCATAGACGGGTTTATACAGGCCTACGTACGGATCGTCTTCCGGATAGTCTATCGTCACCGGCGGTACGTAAGTACCGGGGTTCACTTGTAAATCGATGTATCGTTTATTCATAGGTTGTTCTAGGTAGTCCTAGGTTGTCCTAGGTAGTCCTAGGTTGTCCTAGGTAATTAATAAAAACTTCGCGCCGACTGCTCTTGCCGCAGACCCGTCTTTCTCATCGCGATCCCCTACAAAAAGCGTTGTCTTGGGATCAGCACCTAAACGATTCAGCACTTGTTCTGCACACGCTTTGTCGGGTTTGAGGTTTCCGAGTTCAGGAGCCGTAATGATGAGATCGAATCCATCCGAATCAATATCAAGCACCTTCAACTTCTCTTCCACGCAGCCATAATCCGAATAGATTGCAGTCCGCAAGTGTTTCTCCTGTGCTTCACGCCATAAAGCCACCACTTCTTCGCGTCTCGGACAAGTGGTCTTGATCAGGTCCACCATCGTAGGCAGATAGACCTGCCGGTGCCAGCGCGTGCTCACGATCCATCGCCAGCAGCGTCCTTTGGCTACCCGGTCTATGGCCATCAGAGGCAGGCACCACCAGAGTCGGCGCACCATACGCTTGGCTAAGCCCCGCTTATCGTAAAACGTGCCATCGAGGTCAAAAATGACCGTATCTATGTCATGCAGTTTTTCCACTTGTTTTGGCTTTTTTGCTTTCTGTTCTTTTCTTCTCCCTTGCACGGCGGCGGTCATCGTAGCGATCGGCACTATGAAGGATACCTTCATAAACGGTATCGAAACCGGACTCCAGGCGCTGCATCATATTGAATTTCGAACGACGTTTCTCATCCTGCATCAGCAGGTTAAACTTGAACTGTCCGTCGCGGAAGCCATCTTTGAGACAAGCGGCCTTGAAACGCGCATAAGCGTTAGATAGCAGGATATGTGTCTCGGGTTCATGCAAGCGGAAAGACTGGCGCTTGGACTCGTATTCCAGGTTGATATGCTGCAGTTTCTCATCCACCACCTTGGTAAACGCTTCGGCTTGCTTCTGGTTGATCTTCTGGTTCTCGAACTCGTAGTAGAAATGGTATTTCGACTCCTCCACATCGGCAAAGCCGACGAAGAACTTGGTCTTGATACCGGTCTCTTCCTCCGCTTGATGCACGGCATCCATAAACTGCGGTTCATACAATTTCTCGCCGGTCATAGACACGATACCATTCACTTTGGATATCATATGTACGGTAGGCGTATGCTTGTACATTCCGCCCACCTCAACGAGGTCATTCATGTTATAGCGATAGAGGCCCGAATAGGTGGTGACGTACGCGCAATAGCGTTTACCGATCTCCAGTTCATCGATTTGCAGGAAGTGTTTGCGAGGACTATTGAGTTCACTCTCCTCCACAAACTCGTAGTAGTGGAACTGCGGGAAGAGCACGGACTCGTTGGTGTCGTCCAGCGAGAAGCCGAAGCGGCACTCCGTGGCGATATAACCGAGTTCCTGATAGAAGGTCTTGTCCCAGTCAAACTGGTCCATGTACTTATCCATGTATATCTTCGTGTTACCACATTTCCATGTGCTGAGGTACTGCAGCCACGGCCAGAAATCCTTCGGATAGAGGTGTCCGGTCTCAGCCATTATCTTACGCAGTTCCTCGGCTCGTTCGGGGTGCGGCGCGATATACTCATCCAACTCGGCGCGGATATCGAACGGGATATCGAAATCGGCACATATCGTACCTTTCTCTATATCGTTTATCATCTCTTCGGTGTTCTCGTTCAGCGCGCGCAGCAGTTCGAGGATGGTAGAGGGGTTGGCTGTTGCCCAGAGGGTGACATCGCGGTGCTGCAGCGCTAGGCGCATCAACACGTAGTTTCGCGTGCTATAGTCCGGAATCGACATCACCGACGCCGGCGCGGTATAGTGCTTCTTGATGATACGCGGAATATCACGCACCAGCACGCCGCTCACGGCTCCATAGAGGGTGCCGTCCGGTGCAAAGCCTTCGCATTCCTTTCCTACGGTGGTGAAGATATGTCCACCGAAGATACGGCTGCGATGCTTGACGAAGTTCCAGGTCCAGATATGACTCATCTTACCGTACACATCCTTGAGGTATTTATGTGTCATAGGGATCCACTTGGGTTCGGAGGTCGTCCCTGAAGTGGTGGCGTACATATCCGGTTTACCGGGGAAGAGCACATCTTCCTCTCCGTTCTTATGCCGCTCCACGTACGGACGCAAGGTCTCAAAGCTGTCATTCACCGGCACATAGAGGCGGTAGAGGCGAAAGAGATCTTCCGCCGTCGTAGCCGATAAGATGCGCTCGAAATGATGCTCGCGGCCATAGACCGTATCGCGAGAAATAGTGAGAATATCTCGCAAGGTTTTCTCCGCTATATGCCGCGGTTTACGGCTCCAAAAACGCAGGCGAAGGGTCTGGCTGCCGCCCACCAACCTAAGAATCAGATTGATCAGAAACGGATACGGCAGCGCTTTTCCTTCGTTATCCAAATATGGTTTTCTTTTCTTTGCCATAAGCAAATCATTAATCTTCTTTTTTCTCTAAATCGTATCGGAATCCGATATACACTTTCCACCCGGTGGTAGGTCCCCACACCATGGATGCATCAAAATCCGGTCCGTAGGGAGCATCGGCAGCGATGATAGGCGTATCCTGGCGGAAATTGGTCATATTCTCTGCACCAAGGTACAGGCTGCAACTCCGGAAATACTTCGTCACTTGTGCCATCAGCTGCGGATACCATGTAACGGGTTTGGGAGTGCCATAGCCGCCCAGATAGTCGCCCATCGCGACAAATCCGTCCGGCATGCGACTTATACCATTGAACTGCGCCGTGACATCGAACTGCCATTTCTTGAGCGGCGTCTGATAGCTGGTGGAGATAACCCCTTTGAACCGGTTCGTGAGGGCTTTGGTACGCAACTCATATTGGTTCGTAGCGCTGTTGAACGTTGTTTGCCGCACGTCGGTATAACGGAAAGCGGCCGTCCATGTCCATCCGCGCAGCACCTCCATGCTGGCTTCCACCTGCGCGCAGTGCGCAAAAGACTTAGCACCCGGCATATCGGTCTGGTTATAGAAATAGACGGCATGCGGATCGCGGTCCATATCGACGATGAGGGAGTTGAGGAAATGGGTGTAGTAATACTCGGCGGACAGTTGTAACTGTTTGCTGCCCATCGGAATATAGAAAGTGGTACTGATACCCGTATTGACAGCCCGCTCCTGCTTGATCTCGTCCACCAGCTGTATTTGTCTGCTCGACGGCAGGATATTCGCATTATCCGCTATTGCATTCGGACTGCGATATCCTAATCCGGCACTGACACGAAGGGTCCACCAGTCGAAGGGACTATAACGCACGTTCGCGCGAGGTGTCACAAAAAAGCCGTACCGCGTGGAGTAGTCCGCCCGTATACCGGCTACCAAAGACAGCATCTCGGCATAGGTATAACTGTACTCGGCAAAGATACCGGGTGTTATCTCCAGCCGGTCAAGAGCTTGCGGAAGGATATTAAGCGACTCATGATAATTATCCACATTGAGGCTCACTCCGGCACTCAGGCGATGGTCATTATCTATCAAACCGCCCCCTTCCCAGTTACGTTGCCATATACCGTTGAGATACGCGTTCAGTTGGTTCGCAATCCAATTACGCGGACCATAGGTGTTATTCAGGTTGTGATAACTGACCGCCGTGATCAGCGCGATAGACGAACCGCTCTCGTCATCATAGACATAGCCGTTCTTGAGGAAACCCTCCACGCGCCAAGTGTTGAGATTGATCAGATAGGGGCTGGCGACCGTATTATGATGGACGTTTTGTCCACCGCGGCGACGGTCATATAAGCCGCGCACGAAGGCCTGGAAGGTATAGTCACCATGCTTGTAGAACCAGCGATTAGCGAGGTTCGCGTTCTGCACGAGCGGCATGTCGGCGAAGCCGTCTTTATTCTCATCCATGGTCATATAACTGCCGGTATAATGCGCCAAGATACCGGTATACAGCGATTCATGGTCACAGTGCTCACCGTGTTCATGGTGATGTTCATGCTCGTGTTCGTGTTCCTTGAGCGGAATCTGCCAGCCGCCTTCTATATTCGCCTCCGCCATCAGTTCGGAATTGAACATCAGGTTGACGGACAGCGGGTTCTGGGTCTGCGGTTTAAGCAGCTCCACATTGATCTGCCCGGAGATCGCCTCATAGCCGTTGATGACGGAGGACGTTCCTTTGCTGACCTGGATCGAGTTCATCCACGGTCCGGGCACGTATTCCAAACCAAAGTTCTGCGCCAGACCTCGCACCGCCGGTGTATTCTCCTGCAGCAGTTGCACATAGGTGCCGCCGAGGCCCAGAAGTCGTATCTGCTTCGCACCCGTAGCCGCATCGGCGTACGCTACGTCGACTGAAGCATTCGTTTCAAAGGCTTCGCTAAGGTTACAGCAAGCCGCACGGCAAATCTCTTCGGTACCGATAGTCTGAGTATCAAACGCCGACGCGCGACTCTTGATGACACCCATCCGTCGTTCGGTAATAATCACTTCATCCAGCACCGTCTCATCTATCAGGACGATGGTCAAGGGTGTGCGATCTTTCACCGCTATGGTGTCGTTATGAAATCCTACGAAAGAAGCCACCAATAGTTGTTCGCCTTTGGACTTAGGCGGCATTATCGTGAAATTCCCCTCAAAATCCGTCGCCACGCCTATTGTGGTGTTCGCCCAGTACACGTTCGCGCCCACCAGCGGTTCGCCGTGCTCATCCAGCACGACGCCGGTGATTTGCGCCTGCGCACTCAGGCAGGAGTACCCTATTATTAGGAGTATAAGAACAATCTTTTTCATACACTTTTTTCAATTCGGGTGCAAAGGTACTACTTTTTTTTGATATACACAATACCTATTAATAGGTAAATCACATATCCCATAAAAAAAAGCACTCTTTTCTTGCATATTTGCAAAAAAAAGTGTACCTTTGCAGCCGCAAAGGTGAATTCAAACAAACACGATATGAGAAAATCTGTATTTGCGCTGGTGGCAGCTATCACGGTCTGCCTCTTCACAGCATGCGAGCCGCAAGAAGAGCCGCTCGCCTATTGGTATCCGAAGAAACAACTGGTAGAGGCGTTCGTCAGCCAGTACTGCGGTTATTGTCCGGCCGGTATGTCGGCAGTGTATGATTTTGCGCACGGCGACGATAATTTTGTAGTCATCGCCCATCATTATGGTTTCTATGAAGACAATCTCTCCGACGGAGCAGGCAGTGCCATCAGCAATAAATTAGGTGTCAACGGCACACCGAGTGCTACTATCAACCGCGAGAAGACGACCTATTACAGTCGTCAGGCGGCTGTGGTGTTCAGTCCCACCTACCTGCCCTATACGAAAAAAGATCAGTTCGACGACCGTGCGATCGCATGCGTGGATATTCAAAACAGTTATGATGCCGCTTCGCACCGCGTGACAGTGAACATCCATGGACGTGTCTCGCCGAGTGAGAACCCGAACCTGTATCTGACGGTGCTGATCAAAGAGTCCGGCATGCAGGATTTTCAAAACGACTATTCGATCAGTTCGCATCAATGGTCCGTCTATCGGCATACAGACGCTGTGCGGGTGTTTCTGACGGATCCTACCGGCAATGAAGTGACCATCAACGAGCATCGCTTCTTTGCCTCTTACACCTATGTGTTGGACAGTAAATGGGTGCCGGAGAACTGCTCTGTAGTAGCGTTCATCAGCGAAGGGTTTGATCCGATCATCAACGCCAATCAGGCACCGGTGGTCAAAGGCACGGACGGAGGAAATAACTATAAACCGGAAGGATTGAAATGAGTTTCACGCATTTACATGTCCACTCGCACTATTCGTTGTTAGACGGACTGTCGAAAGTGGAAGAGATCGTCGATAAATGTATCGTGAGCGGCATGGATGCCGTTGCCTTGACCGACCATGGTAACATGTACGGTATCAAGGACCTGTTGGACTACTGTAAGAAGATCAACAAAGCGCGGAAGGAAGACGGTAAAGAGCCGTTCAAACCTATTGTGGGTTGCGAGGCGTACTGTGCCCGACGCGGACGTCTCTCACACAGAGAGGATAAGGCCGTCAATGCCGAAGGGCGTACGTATGTCATCGACCGATCGGGATGGCACTTGATCCTGCTGGCGAAAAACATGGAGGGATATCACAACCTCTGTCGGTTGGTATCCACCGGATATATGTCCGACGCGTTCTATCACACAGCGCGTATTGATAAAGAGCTGCTGGAGAAATGGCATGAAGGTATTATATGCTGCTCCGCCTGTTTAGGTGGTGAACTGCCGCAGAAAATCATGGATGGTCTTGCTAAGAATGACCTCACCGAAGCCGAAGAGACCGTGCAATGGTTCAAGAACCTGTTCGGGGACGACTATTACATCGAGTTACAACGTCACGAGACGCAGAAACCCGGTGGTGACCAAGAGGTGTACGAACGGCAGAAACAGGTTAATCCGGTGCTGATCGAGTTAGCGCGTAAGTATGGCGTGAAGATCATCGCCACCAATGATGCGCACTTCGTGAACGAAGAGGATGCCGAGGCGCACGACCGGTTGATCTGCCTCAGCACGAACCACTATGTGAACGACATCAACCGCATGCACTATACCAAGCAGGAATGGCTCAAGACGCCCGAAGAGATGGCAGCTATCTTCCCGGACCTGCCTGAGGCGCTGGCGAACACGCAGGAGATAGTGGACAAAGTGGAGATATACGATATCGACCATGGGCCTATCATGCCTAAGTTCGACATCCCGGAGAGTTTTGGTAAAGAAGAAGACTACCCGGATCGTCTTGCCTTCGAGTCAGCTTACCTGCGCCACCTGACGATGGAAGGTGCGCTGCAGCGCTACGGCCAAGAACGACTGGAGAACGACGAGGTGCTTAAGGAGCGCATCGAGTTTGAGTTGAATACCATCATCTCGATGGGTTTCCCGGGATATTTCCTTATCGTGATGGATTTCATTCGTGCGGCGCGCGAGGAGTTGGATGTCAGTGTTGGTCCGGGACGTGGATCGGCTGCAGGATCGGTGGTGGCGTACTGTCTGAAGATCACCGACCTCGACCCGCTGGAGTACGACCTCCTGTTTGAGCGCTTCTTGAATCCCGACCGTATATCTCTGCCGGATATCGATACAGACTTTGAAGACTGCGGTCGCGGCAAGGTGCTGGATTATGTAAGTCGCAAATACGGTGAGACGCATGTAGCCCATATCGTCACCTACGGAAAGATGGCGACCAAGTCGGCTTTGGCCGATGTAGGCCGCGTACAGCAAGTGCCCTTGTCGTACGTGAACGAGTTGAAGAGTCTGATCCCTGACCGCGATTTCCCGGATAGCGTACTCAAAGGGCTACCGGCAGGTGCGAAGAAACCGAAGGTGAACCTCAAGAACTGCTATAAGTATATCGAGGAACTGAAGCGCGAGTACGAGACCGGCGATCCGAATACGCGATCGATGTTAGAATACGCGGCTCGACTGGAGGGTACGATTCGTCAGGTAGGTGTACATGCCTGCGGTGTGATCATTGGTGCGGATGACTTGACGAACTTCGCGCCGTTAAGTTCGGTGGAGGACAAGAACAGTAAGAAACGTGTGCTGGTGACGGAGTATGACGGACACGTAGTGGAGAGCGTAGGTCTTATCAAGATGGACTTCCTTGGTCTCATCACGCTCACCATCATCAAAGAGTGTCTAAGGAACGTCAAGAAAGCACAAGGCATCGATATCGACATCGATCATATCCCTATTGACGATGAGTTGACGTACAAGCTCTTCCAAGAAGGCCGCACAGTAGCGGTGTTCCAGTTCGAGTCGGCAGGCATGCAGAAATACCTGCGTGAGTTGAAACCCACCGTCATTGGTGATCTCATCGCCATGAACGCCCTCTATCGACCGGGTCCGATGGATTATATCCCGCAGTTCATCAAGCGTAAACAGGGTATTGAGCCGGTGACGTACGACATCCCGGTGATGGAGAAATACCTCAAGGACACCTATGGTGTCACCGTCTATCAGGAGCAGGTGATGTTGCTGAGTCGACTGCTGGCTAACTTCACTCGTGGCGAGAGCGATAAACTCCGTAAAGCGATGGGTAAGAAGCAGATGGACGTGTTGGCGTCGCTGCAAGATAAGTTCATGGAAGGCGGTAAAGCGAACGGCCACGACCCGAAGGTGCTGACGAAGATCTGGGAGGACTGGAAGAAATTCGCTTCGTATGCGTTCAATAAGTCGCACGCCGCTTGTTACTCCTGGGTGGCTTATCAGACAGGATACCTCAAAGCGCACTACCCGGCGGAGTTCATGGCAGCGAACCTCACCGTGCACAAGGACGATATCAAAGAGGTGACCAAACTGATGGACGAATGCCGTGCCTTAGGCCTCAGCGTGCTGGAGCCCGACGTGAATGAGTCCGAACTGAACTTCACCGTCAACAGCAAAGGGGCTATCCGCTTCGGTCTGGGTGGCATCAAGGGTGTAGGCGAAGGAGCGGCTGAAGCCATCATCACCGAACGAGAGAAGAACGGTAAGTACACCAATATCTTCGATTTCCTCGAGCGCGTTAACTTACAGTCCTGTAACCGCAAGACGATAGAGAACTTAGCGAAAGCCGGTGCTTTCGAGTGCTTCGATGATATTTACCGCGAGCAGTTCTTTGGCGTGGATGAATACGGTGACTCCGGGTTGGATCTGCTGATGAACTACGGCAATAAATGGCAAGCCGATAAACAGAATAACTCTTTCTCCCTCTTCGGCGACCTGTCGGATGCCATCGAGATCAAGCATCCTACCCTGCCGCAAGTGCCGCGGTGGGATACTATCGAGCGACTTAACAAAGAGAAAGACCTGATCGGTATCTACCTCTCCGCGCACCCTCTGGATGAGTATGAGTTCGAGATTCGGGAGCTATGTAACTGCACCGCGAATGAGTTGACGCAGTTCGATCGCTGGCGCAGAGCGGAAGAACGCGCCGAAGCAGAGAAACGTATCAAGATTGAGATCGCAGAGAACGGAGACGAGATGGAGGAGAGACCTATCATTCCGTCCGAGTTCATCGCGGCACATAAGAACCAGCCTTGCCTCATCGGAGGACTGATCACCTCGGCGGAGCAGAAGATTAGTCAGAAAGGCAATCCGTACGGTCGCTATACGATCGAAGACTATACCGGCAGCTATGAGTTCGCACTTTTCGGCAACGCCTACAGCCGCTTCGGGCACTTGATGCTCAAGGATCTATACGTGCTCGTACAAGGTGTGGTACAGCAAAAAGGTGCCGGACAGAAATGGTTTCGCGAAGCCCCGGACGAGCAGGCGGAGTTTGAGTTCGTGGTGCAGCACGTAGAGATGCTCAATGAAGCACAAGACAAACGTGTCGGAGGTATCAATGTGCGCTTGTCGCTGGATACGATCACAGAAGAACTGATTGACGAATTGGCGGACAAGATCAAAGAGAACCCAGGACAAGGACGCCTGCATGTGACGGTCATTAACCCCATTAACCGGCAACAGGTGGCACTCACCAGCCGGTCGTTGCCCATTCATGTCACGCCGCGCTTGTATAAATGGCTCACGATGAAACGGGCAGAGAACGTATTGGAGTTCAGCACCATCGCCAAGAACACCGAGAACGGATAAGAAAAGATGGCTAAGATAGGTATATACGGCGGCAGTTTCAATCCTGTCCATTTCGGGCATGTAGGCTTGGCGCAGTGGGTAGTGGAGCACACTGACCTGGATGAGGTATGGTTGATGGTCAGTCCCAACAACCCGCTGAAACCGGCCGGTCTCTTAGCGCCGGAGCAGGAACGGCTGGCGGCGGTGCAACAAGCCATCAAGGATATACCCGGATTGGTGGCTTCGGATTTTGAGTTCAGCCTACCCCGTCCTTCGTACACGGCGAACACTCTGCGGGAGTTACAGAAAGCGTACCCGCAGCATGCGTTCACACTCCTCATCGGCGAAGATAACATCGCTATCTTCGACCGGTGGAAAGAATATACTTTTATCTTGGAAAACTACCGGATCTTCGTCTATCCTAGAAAAGGAATAAGCCCAAATCAAAAATCAACAATCAGAAATGCTAAAAATATTATATTTTTAGCGTCCGCTCCTCTTTTCGACATTTCATCAACCGCCATTCGCCATTCGCAAGGACGTGAGTAAGGGTCAGTCCTTCGTGTTGCGCGGCCTCTTGCAAAGCCGGTATATCGGACTCATAGAACCCGCTGAGCCATAGTTCTCCTTGTGGCACCAAGCAGGCGGCATAGGCGGGCATGTTAGCCAATAAGATATTGCGGTGGATGTTCGCTACAATAAGATCGAAATGCTCGTTCTCAGGCGGCGTAGACCCCAGGCGCACGTCTATCATCTCATCGTTCAACGCCGCGTTCTCTTTGGCGTTCTCCACACTCTTATCATCGATATCGATCGCTATCACGTGCTGCGCCCCGAGACGCTTGGCGAAGATCGCCAGCACCCCGGTGCCTGTACCATGGTCGAAGACATTTTTGCCGGACAGATCCGCAGCGAGTAGAGACTCTATCATCATCGAGGTTGTCTCGTGATGGCCCGCACCAAAAGCACAATGAGGGATGATACGAATACCCAGAGGCAATTCCTGCACAGGGTGCTCCGCTTCCCAGGTCGCATTCCAGTTCTCATCCGGACATTCCTCTATACCAAGGAGCGTAGCTCCTTCCGTATTGGAGATCTGAGATTGTATATTGGACCATTGAGCGTCCAGAAGTTCCGAAGGAATATAATAATCCTCTCCGTCGATGGTATCAATGCCTAACTCACAGAGCTGCTGGTTAAACACATCTTCTTGCCACTCTTCGGCAAAATCCGTCTTAATATGGATACAATGATATCGCATGTCCTACCAAATAATTACTGCCGCCAATAAAGATCGCATCCTCTGCCGCGGCATGCGCCTGTGCAAAACGAATGGCCTCAGCCGGGTCGTCTATCGCCCGTCCTTCTTTGCCCCAAAGCGCTAACATCTCTTGCGCTGAACGCGCCCGCTGTGTATTCGGCGTAGTGAAGATATAATGATAGCGTTCACCGGAGGGCAGTAGTCTCATCACTACATCCGTATCTTTATCATTCACCATGCCAAAGACGATCCATATCTGCGGGTTAGTCAACTCTTTGAGTTGACGCGCCACATATTGCAGACCATGACTGTTATGTCCGGTGTCGCATATCGTGAGGGGCTGCTCGCACAAAGTCTCCCACCGTCCGCGCAAGCCGGTCAACGAACAGACATGTGCGAAACCGTCTCTAATACCGGCTGTCTGAACACGGATATCGGTATAATTGCGCAGCACCTGCAACGCCACATAGGCTGTCTGCGTGTTATGCTCCTGATAATTGCCTTTCAGTTCATATTCCGGGGCTTCGCGCAGACGTCGAGAACGCATATAACCGCATTGGTCGGCGAACCAAATCCGGCAGTTAGTGGTCTCCGGACCATCGCCTAAGATATCGCATTCGCGGGCTTTATCGAGAAACACATTCATGGTCTGCGGGTGAGTCTCGCCTATCACACAAGGCACGTGCGGTTTGATGATACCTGCTTTCTCACGGGCGATCTTTGGCAATGTATTGCCTAAGAACTCTGTATGATCCAAACCGATGTTGGTGATCACAGAGAGAACGGGTGTCAGCACATTCGTGCTATCGAGTCGACCGCCGAGTCCCACTTCCACCACCGCGACATCCACATTCTCTTGCACGAAATACCAAAAACCAAGCGCGGTCATTGTCTCGAAGAAGGAAGGTTGCAGTTCATCCAAGAACGCTTGGTGCTCCGCCACGAAGTTTGCCACAGCCTCCTCGGGTATCGGTTGGCCGTTGATGCGGATTCGTTCAGTCAGAGAAACCAAGTGCGGACTGGTGAACAGGCCTACCTTCAGACCTGACGCTTGCAGCGCTGCCGCTATCAGGTGGCTCGTCGAACCCTTTCCGTTGGTGCCGGCTACATGGATAGCACGTAAGTGCTCGTGCGGGTTACCTACATGCGCCATCAGGCGGAGTGTGTTCTCCAAGCCCGGTTTATACGCCGCAGCACCCACCTGATGAAACGGCGGACGCGACGCATACAGATAGTCTATGGCGGCTTGATAAGTCATTACTGTTCGTCGATGATGGCATCGAGTTGCTCGAAGGCATGATTCAGGTCATCGTTCACCACCACGCGGTCAAAATGCTTCATGTCCTCCATCTCAATGGAAGCTTTTGCCAAGCGTTTCTCTATCATCTCCGGGCTAGTGTCACCGCGACCTTCGAGCCGGCGACGTAACTCCTCTATCGAAGGCGGGCAGATAAAGATAGAGGTAGCCTGGTCGCCCAATATACGCTTCAATTTCAATCCTCCCTTCACATCCACGTCAAACAGCACTTGCCGTCCTGCCGCTTCGATACGGTCTATCTCTTCACGGAGCGTACCGTAATAAAGTCCTTCATACACCTGCTCGTACTCGATGAAATCGTTGTGCTCGATGCGTTTTTGGAACTCCTCCACCGTGATGAAATAGTACTCTTTGCCATGCACTTCCTGTCCGCGCGGAGGGCGCGTCGTGCAAGACACCGAGAGTTCAAAGAGGTTCGGATGCTTGGTGAGCAGGTGCTTCACCATGGTCGATTTACCGCTGCCCGAAGGCGCACAAAAAATATAGATCATAATACGTTGAGAACTTGCTCTTTAATCTGTTCGAGGATATCTTTCATTTTCACCACGATGATCTGCATCTCAGATTGGTTGGATTTCGAACCGAGGGTGTTGATCTCGCGCCCCATCTCTTGGGCGATGAAACCCAGTTTCTTACCTACTCCGCTTCCGCTACCCTCCATGGTCTCGCGGAAGTACTTGATGTGGTTCGTCAGTCGCACTTTCTCTTCGGTGATATCCAGTTTCTCGAGGTAATAAATCATCTCCTGCTCCAAGCGGTTGCGGTCTATCTGCGCCTGCGTCTCCGCACTCAGTTGCGCCAGGTTCTGCTCCAGCCGCTCTTTGATCTTCGCTACACGTCCTTTCTCAAAGGGTTCCACTTGTGCCAGCAGGTCGGCTATTCCGTCCAGTTTCTCGGTGAACATCGCCTGCAGGGCCGCACCTTCTTGGGTTCGGAAAGCCTGGAACGCATCAATCGCTTCATTCAGCAAAGCCTGTACGCTGTTCCACTCTTCCTCCGTCAGATCCGACGTATCGTCCTGCTGTTTGAGTACATCCGGAAAGCGCAGAATAGATGCCATCACTTCCGCCGGCACGTCTCCAAACTGCTCCTTATACTGCTGCGCATAGATCTTCGCGGCTGCCCAGTTAACAGGCGAAACCTCATTCGTAACCTCATTCACTCCTTCGTTCGTTATAAAGAGGTCCACTTTACCGCGTTCAAGCCGCTGATTGACGATTGTACGCAGTTCCAATTCCCGTGCACGCACCGGGGCACAGAGGCGAACGGACAAGTCCATCGATTTGGAGTTGAGAGAACGCAGTTCGCACACTAACTTACGTCCGCGAAAAGATGTTTCGGCTTTTCCATAGCCGGTCATTGATAGAATCATTTGCCTATACAGAATTTAGAAAATATATTCGATAATACTTCTTGGTTGGTGATCTGTCCGGTCACTTCGCCTAAGGCCGAGAGACAGTCCTGCAAGTCTAAGGACAGCAGTTCTCCCGATAAATTATTCGCCATGCCTTCTTGTACACGAAGGATCGCTTCGTATGCCCGACGAATGGCATCGTAGTGACGAGCGTTGCTCAACATCACCGCACTTGTCTGCATGCTCTCGCGTGCTACGCGCACCAGTTCCCGCTTCAGCGGTTCGATAGCATTGTTCTTAGCCGAGATCAGTAGTCCATCACCTTTCGCTCCTAAGTCGGCTTTATTACGCACATGAATGACGGTGCCCTTCATCATTTCATCATTGAGAAGCGAAACTTCGTTCCTTTCATCCTTATCACTTACGTGGATAATGATCTGCGCTTTCTCGGCTGCTTGTCTACTGCGCTCGATACCCATGTTCTCCAACTTATCGTCGGTCTCACGCATGCCGGCGGTGTCGATGAGACGGAAGAGGATGCCGTCCAGCACCAGCGTGTCTTCTATCGTGTCGCGTGTCGTGCCTTGTATATCACTCACGATGGCACGTTGCTCGCCCAGCAGGGCATTCAGTAACGTCGATTTACCTACATTCGGTGCACCGACGATCGCTACGGGGATGCCATGCCGAATGGCATTACCTGTTTGGAAAGAAGCCAAGAGAGAGGACAGATGGTCGGCTATCTCCGTCGCCAGCGCTTTCAACTCACCGCGGTCCGCGAACTCCAATTCCTCATGGTCAGCGAAGTCCAGTTCCAGTTCAATCAACGACGTGAGGTGCAGCAGCCGTTCGCGCAGGTCCGATAAAGCATTCGAGACCGAACCTCGCAACTGACTCAGCGCCAGGTCTTTCTCCGCTTTACTCTGCGCGGCGATGAGATCTGCCACCGCTTCGGCTTGCGCCAAATCCATGCGACCGTTCAAGAACGCACGACGGGTGAACTCACCGGGTTCAGCCGCACGACAGCCCGCATCGATCAGCCAGCGCAACAACTCCTGTTGGATGAACAAACTGCCATGACAGGCTATCTCCACCGTGTCTTCGCCCGTGAACGAATGCGGTGCACGGAAGACGGAACAGAGCACCTCGTCCAGCACCTCGTCTTGACGGCTTATCCGACCGAAATGGACGGTGTTTGCAGAGGCTGCTGCCAACGACACACGCCCGTCAAACAGGCTGTCTACGATAGCGATCGCCTGCTCTCCGGACACGCGTATTACCGCGATGCCGCCACTGCCGTACGGGCTGGATATAGCGCATATTGTCTGCATAATTCGTTTTGTTAATTCGTATTGAGTGCATTGACCAACATCCCGCATGCCGCCAGGATATCTTCCCCTCGCGACCGGCGAATGGTGGTAGTGAGATGGTTGTCGGTCAAGTAATCTCGGAACCACTCCATCTGCTTCTCATCCGAAGCCGGAAAATCGCGGTCCACTCCTTCATGAAAACGAATGAGGTTGACGCGACAGTTGAGTCCCTTCAGCAGGTGCAGCAGTTGTTTCGCATGCACGATGGTATCGTTCACGCCGTGCCAACATATATATTCGAAACTGACACGCCGTTGATGCGACCAGTCGTATTGTTTGAGCAGCGCCACCACATCGTTGATCGACATCATTTTCTCCGCCGGCATGATAGCTGCTCGTTCTGCCGCGAAAGGATTGTGAAGCGAGACCGCCAGGTGACATTCACTCTCGTCCAGGAACCGCTTCATCGCAGGGATACCGACGGTAGAGACGGTGATTCGTTTGGGTGACCATGCACAGCCGTATTCCGCCGTTAAGATCTCGAGCGACCGCAAGACGTTATCGATATTATCCATCGGTTCTCCTTCGCCCATGAACACCACATTGGTCAAGTCGTCGAAACAGAAGATCTGGTTGAGGATGTCGGCAGCAGAGAGATGTCCGTGAAAACCGAGCGTTCCGGTCATGCAGAAGCGGCACCCCATCTTACATCCGGCTTGCGTGGAAACACAAAGTGTCGCGCGGTCTTCCTCGGGAATATAAACCGATTCGATGAACTGTTCTCCCACAGCAAAGAGGTATTTACGGGTGCCATCCACACTCACCGCTTCGCGCACAGGCGCATGGCGACCGATGGTGTAAGACGCTTTGAGCGCTTCCCGACCTTTGAGCGAGATATTGGTCATCTCATCGAACGAAGTCACCCTGCGCACATAGAGCCACTGAGCGAGTTGTTTACCCGCGAACTTCTGCAAGCCGACGCGCAGCGCCACCTCTTGCAACTCCTCCAATGTCTTACCTAACAGCGCCTCCACCCTTTCACTTTTCATTTTTCACCAACTCAATATGCGGATAAGCGAAGCCGAAGCCTTGTTTCGGCAGTTCGGTGTAGAACTGCTCCTGCAGGTTAAAGAACACATCCCAGTAGTCCGTACCTCGCACCCATGCGCGTACCACAAACGTGATGTCGCTGGCATTCAGGCTCTTCAGCGCCACAAAAGGTGCGGGAATCGCATCCATACGATAGTTCACCGTGGAGAGTTGGTAAGAGGAGATATTGAGTTCTTTATACAGTTTCTTCATGTCCGTATCGGCCTGCAGTACACGCGGATCGGTGTTGACGATAGCGAGGATTGCTTGTTTGCACGCCGCCGCATCGACACCGTACTCCACGCTCACCAGCCATTCAATACGACGTATCGGACGACCGCTGAAGTTATTGATCGTTCCATTCGAGAGGGCACCGTTCGGCAGAATAACCACGCGGTTATCGGTTGTCAGGATCTTCGTCGCGGTGATATTGACTTCGATCACCTTGCCGGACTGCCCCTGTGCTTCGATGAAATCACCGGCTTTGAAGGGTTTGAACGCCAACAGCATCAATCCTCCGGCGAAGTTCTGCACGGTGCCGGAGAGCGCCATACCTATCGCCATGCCGCCGGCAGCTAAGAGTGCTGCGATGGAGGTGGTGTCGACGCCTAAGGTGCCTACTGCGATGACAATGACTATGATTGTCAGCAGGATGGTCACGAGTGAGATGATGAACGACGCCATCGTCGGTTCGGACTTCCTGCGCTCGAATACTTTCTTCAGTCCCCGCTTGACGAGACTGATGATCCACGCTCCGACGAGGTAGATGGCGAACGCCGCCAGCAGTTTGAGACCGAACTGAACGAGGGAATCGATGATGGTCTGCCAGAACTCATGCGGGCTCTCTTTGGCGGCCACTACGATCTCTTTGAGGCCCTTTTTCTCAGGGGCATTGAACAGCGAATCGACGTACGCCGAGTCCACTGCATGTAGTTTATCCAATAATATCATACTTATCTCAGTCTATCGGCAGCACGCACGAGGGCCTCATCTTTGAGGATACGTCGTGTAGCCATCAGGGTTAATACAAAGCACACAGCAGGGATCGCCAGCCAAGGAGTAATATGCCAGTTCAGTTGCTCGACATGCAGGTTCATCTTCGCAAACCAGACAAACAAGCCCATCACGCCGTAATAACCGACGCACAGCATTGCCAGGAAGATGTTCAACCGCGCTTGCAGGATGCGTTTCTTGTACAGGAAAATCACTACGAAAGCCAGTGCCGGGATCAAGAGCGTCGCAACGAACAAACCCCATACACCGTTCAGGTGCTCGGGTTCGAACACCACCTCCGGTGCCTCCGACAGGTCCGTCGTCTCCGTCAGGCCGGTAGGACTCAGACTCCACTCACGTACCACTCCTTCGTTCGTCTGTGCATCGAAGGTCAAGATAGGTTGAAAACACAAGGTAAGGCCTAATGCCACCACCAATAACAAATAGATTGTTTGAATACGCTGTATCATAGGATCAATTTACAATTTACAATGTACAATGTACAATTTACAATCTTTCATCGCTTCCTCGAGCGATGAAACCTTATCGCCATGTGCGTTGACCCATCCGATTTGGCGGGCAGGGTTTCCGACCATAAGGGCGTACGCCGGCACATCTTTGGTGACCACCGAACCTGCTCCGATCATACAATACGCACCTAATTCATGTCCACAGACGATGGTTGCATTCGCTCCGACGGACACGCCGCGACGCAGGATCGTCGGTTTATATTCATTTTTGCGACTGACGGCAGCACGGGGATTGATCACATTGGTGAACACCATCGAGGGGCCAAGAAACACATCGTCCTCGCACCGTACGCCGGTATAGACCGAGACGTTGTTCTGTATCTTACAGTTGCGCCCCAGCACCACGTCCGGCGAAATCACCACGTTCTGACCGATGTTACAGTTCTCACCGATCACACAACCACTCATAATATGACTGAAATGCCAAATCTTCGTGCCTTTGCCTATTTGGCATCCTTCGTCTACGTAAGACGACTCATGTACAAAATAGTCCATTATTGTGTTACTGTTTCTATATGTCTTGCATAGATATTCCACTTGGAGCAAGCTCCGAAAATACCATAGCCGTTTTCTATATTCGAGTATATCTGCACCGCTTCTTCCTGTCCAAAGAGATCCACAATAGCCGCACCTATATTTTGCATTACGGTCCCATCATCGTCTGACCTGCCACCGAAGGCTTTGAGCATGGACTGCCAGTAGAGATAGTCATCCATATTGTGCGCCTTGAAGTTGATGTCCAGATCGGTGATGTAAAACTCCAGTTCCTCCGTCAGTCCGTAAGGTACATCATAATAGATCCGGAGGTCCACCGGTTCCCCATTCTTATAACTCGGTTTGAAGAACAGTTCGCGATTCGAATAGAATCCGTACGTGTTTTCATAATTATTACCACCGGAAGCGAATAACTGGTCCAAAGAAGCAATGGTTGTTGTTTTCATCGTCCTTTGCTCCGTCCGTTTCCCTACTTTATATTGGTGATAGTACGTACAATTGATGCTCAAGCCCATCATCTCTACGTTGTACGGATAGTTCTGCAGGTAGAGCGTCACTTCCACGTAGTGCTGCGCTTTATTCCACCATAGCGTTTTATTCCTACCGTTAAAATAATGCAGTTGGCAATAGGGTCTTGGAACCATGGTCTGTTCCGAGGTGATGGTCTCATAATCCGGGTGCGAAGCGCGGATACGTACCTTTTCGTTCGCTGCCAACCGTGTACTCAAGGGCAGCACAAACGCTTTGTCGTCCGCCGACCATGTCATTGGCTGCCATTCTTGGTCACCACGTTGTATCTCCGTCACGGCGTCCGGCATCGTATAGTCCACTCGTTTATCATACGACTCATTCAAGAAGAAGCGCGAACGCGAGACATAGGCTTTGATCGTGTCATCGCCTTCACCCATTTCGGCTTGCAGCACCAACTTAGGTTCGGTAATCTTACCCGTATATTCGATCGGTCGCTCACACGCTGAGCAGACCAGCATCACAGCTATTATATATAGTAGTATTCGTTTCATAGGGCTTAGAATTTAAAGGTGTAACTGACGCTTGGTAAGATGGGGAAAAGGCTCAATTTATACAACTGATTTCCCGATACATAAACCAAGAAGGGGTTAAAATTACAATAGGCGTTATACACCGACATATTCACGATATGCTCCTGCTCCGGATGTTTCTTTCCGTGCAGGTGACAGGTCGCGCCCAGATCCAGACGATGGTAGTCCGGCATCTTGAAGTTATTGCGTTCCTCCACGATCTGCACCACTTTCCCTTGCTGCGCATTGTACAGGTAATCTGTCGTGTTCTGCAGCGCCAGTGTACCGCGGGTACCGGTACCGTAGATGAAGGTGGACGCGATCTCCCATTTCTTATTGATCTGGTACTGCAGCGTGATACTCAGGTCGTGCTCCCGATCATATTTAGCATGGAAGGGTTTGCCGTAGTTAATCTCCTGTCCGGGTCGGTCAAACTGGCGCATGGTTCGGCTCCATGTATAACCGATCCAACCCGTCACAGGGCCTATCTTCCGCTGCGCGAGGAACTGCACGCCATAGCTCCAGTCATCGCCGACGCACACTAAGTCCTGCCAGTTCTGCGCCGTCATATACGATGCGCCGTCTTTGTATTCCAGCAGGTTGATCATCTTCTTATAATAGCCCTCCACGGACAGTTCCACTTGGTTACAAACGTTATACGTGATACCGGCAGCCACCTGCATCGAGTGCATCGGCGGGATCTTCGCTGTCACCGGCACCCAGAGGTCGGTCGGCAAAGAGACCGAGGTGTTCGATAACATATGTACGTACTGCGACATATAGGCGTAACTGAGTTTGATCGCCAGATCTTTGTAAGGCAGAAAACGCATGCCTACGCGCGGCTCGAGCGAAGGATAGGTCTTGCCGTCTGTATGAAAAAGACCGGCATGTAAACCCACATTTAACTTAAACCACTTGCAGGGCGTCCAGGTCTCCTCGAAATAGATGTTCGCCTCATGCGCGTAGTTTGTGCCGCCTACCGAGATCGTCGTGTCCATCGACATGGAGGTGCTGTCAGTCTTGTTCTCCGCCTGCATGCGCGCCACCTGCGGACGGAAGGTATGGAACGTGTAACCGGCGCCGAAATGAATCTC
>JAFXYK010000011.1 GCA_017541805.1 Paludibacteraceae bacterium | reverse complement strand
GTTGAGGCATTCTGCACCACCCGTCACCTCGCCAAAGAGGACAAGAGCCCGGTTGCTGTGGGTGACACCCTCAGCTTCAAGGTGATTGAGTTCAACCGTGACGCTAAGCGTATCCTCGTTTCGCACCTCCGCACATGGGAGGAGCGCAAAGAGGCAGCTCCGAAGGCAGCTAAGAAAGCCGCTAAGGCTGAAGAACCCGCTCTCGACCTGCCGAAGGTAGAGAAGACCACCCTCGGTGATCTCTCCGCTCTCGCAGAACTGAAGGCTTCCCTCGAAGCAGAGGCAAAGCCCGCCAAGGCTGCTAAGGCTGCCAAAGCCGAGGAGCCCGCAGAAGAGAAGCCGGCCAAGAAAGCCGCTGCTAAGAAAACTGCAAAGAAAGACGCTGAGTAAGCGGTTATCGGTGACCGGTTACCGGTTATCGAAGCAAATGAAAGAGGCATCCTTTCGGGTGCCTCTCTCTTTTTTTTTGCACTCTCCATCTCTTCGTCAAATAGTCCGGCATCGTATACCGGTCTTTTTCCTCGTATTCCGCAGATCAGATTACGTCCGCGACAAGGAGCGAAAGCTCCGCTTCTTCTTTTTTTTCTGCAATTTTATGCAGATTTATTTGCATATCTCGCAAAAAAGCAGTAACTTTGTACTCGATTTTGTGAGAAGAGTCTTTTGATCCTGCTCACAACGTAAGAAAAACATAGTTAACTTTAATCAATTATCAAAAAAATGAAACACATTTTCACGTTGATTTTATTGGCCTGCAGCGCGACTGTTTTTGCTCTTACGCCCACCACTGCGGACAAGAATCGTTGCTACATGGAAGGCGATTCTACCATTACTTTTTTGTACCCGATGGGTACCGGTTACTATTCGGAAGGGACCTACAATGCTTTGTATGTTCGCGGTTCGATGAACGGATGGGGAGACGACGCCCGTTTTCTGATGAAGAAAGATGCGGAGTCGAATTGCTATTACTGCACCGTTTCTCGCAAAGCGGCGTATATCCCTGCTAACTCGGGTCAGCCTGAGTTTAAGTTCTACCGTGACGGCAACTGGTTAGACGCTCCGAGTTGGGTGCCTTCTATCAACCGTTTTCCGGGAACGACGAACATGCTGTTAGTATTAGCCAGCGATGATACGACTCGTATCCGTGCGAACCAGGCGACTGCGACGGTCGTTCGTCCGCTATCGGATTTCAATCTGAATGACCCGGTAGATCAACATAAGATTTCCAATTTCCGTCAGGTGCCTGCTACGACGCAGCTATTCCGTTCATATCACCCGTACCATGCATACCGTTCGCAATACGACACGGAGCATATGCGCTTGTTCTGGGTCGATTCGTTAGCTACGGCTGCGGGTATCAAGAATGATATCTGCCTGTCGTCGAATGAGTCCGGTAAGATGAACCAATACACCTGCGGAGGTGTGACCTATACAGAAGCTATTCCTCCGTATTATCAGGAGATCATCACGAAGAACCGTGTGCTGTACGTAGGTACGCAGAACGGTTCGACGCCGGATTATAACGATGTCTATTTCAACCCGACAGGTGTGAAGTACGGTCAGTGGGTTGCTGAAGTAGTGGACTTCATCATCGATCCGGTCAACCCGGGTCCGTTTGAGATTCACTGTGCCCTGGGAACCGACCGTACCGGTGTGTTCTCCGCTACACTGGCTGCTCTCTGCGGTGCCACCTGGGAGCAGATCTATACTGACTACGAGTACACCAATAACATGCAGATCAATGAGTTCCGCGACCGTAACATCCTGGCTTATTCGTTCTGCCAGATGTTAGGCGTAAACGACATGAGTGAGGTGACAAATGTGGAGCAGGCGCTCTCGCAATACTTCATCAATGCCGGCTATCTGACCCAAGCGCATATCGACTGCCTGAAGCAGAAACTGAATGGTACGCAACCGACGACAGTACCGGACAAATACGTGATCCCTGTTCCTACCGCAGGTGCATACAAGACCATCACTGTGAAATGCTATTCTCCGGGCGGTGCTCCTACTATCTGGTGGTGGAATGGCGGTGACAAGATTACCAAGACCAGCAAAACGATCAACCCGAAGACGGGTGCATACTACACCTGGGAAACCCGTCCTAAGATGCCGTCTGTAGCTTCTGCATGGAAGAAAGCGAACTTGCCGGTTCCGGAAGATGTTGCTGATTGGTACTACTGGACGTTCACGAATGTAGATGACAGCCTCGGTATATCGTATATCTTCACTTCTTTCGGTAACGCGAAATCGGCCGACCTGGTGGCGTTCAATGATGAATGTCGCGATGCTTCGTATAACCTGGTAGCCGCATGTCCGGAACTGCCTTCGCGTGCGCTCAAAGACTGGAATGTATCGAATACGACGCTCTTCGGTGTAGCGCCTGTGACGTATAGTGCCGATACCGAATTTGCCGGCCTGACCGTACACGCGATGGATAAGGACGCACGCCGCTGGGAAGTGAAGGTTTGCAATGATACCTTAGAGGATAAGGTGTTCACACAAATGGGTGTAACCGGTGGTGCAGCCAAAGAGACCTACCGTTATATCACCTTCGACGGAAAGGCAGACCAGGAACTGGAGATCTGGGCAAGAGGTGACGGCGGTTCGGACCGTGCCCTCAAACTGGGTTTGGGTGACTACTCAGCGGAGAACGTAGTTAGCACGGATACGATCCGTTGTACCGAAGTGAACTATATTCACTATCTGCTTCCTTCGGATGGAACGTATTATATCTATACCTCGAAAGGAAACTGGGATCTGTACGAAGTCATCTTGTCGGCTCCTGCTGTAGCAACAGAACCGGGTGAAGGCGATGAAGAACCAGGAGACGGACTGACCAACACGCCTGTTGATATGAACGCACAGAAGATCTATAAGAACGGTCAGATCTTCATCCTGCGTGATGGCAAGACGTACACACTTTTCGGTGTAGAAGTAAAATAACAGTGAAAAATGAAAAACAAAAGGGCAGCCTCAAAAGGTTGCTCTTTTGTTATCTATAAGCATCAAGTCAATTTTGGAGCTGCGCGAAATATTTCCACAACGGTGCGGCGTGAAGGGCTTGGATGATTTCTCCGTCACGGAGCATCTCCAGCACCTGCTCGGGTTCCATGATATCGACGTGGATATCTTCGGTGGGTTCGAGATGCTGTTCCCGCACTTTCTCCACACCCGTCGCGAGGAAGGTATAAGAGCGGTTATTATGGTTCGTAGGATTAGGCGAGAGGGTCATGAACAAGGACCATTCCCCACCCTCATATCCGGTCTCTTCACTCAGTTCGCGTTGCGCCGCTTGCAGCGGTGTCTCCCCGGGATCAACGACACCTGCCACCAACTCATAGTGCGTCTCACCGAGCGCATGGCGGTACTGGTCCTCCATCACCATCTTACCGTCTTTGGTGATCGCGATGACATTAATCCAGTCGGGAAACTCCATTACATACCATGTCGGAATTTGTTTTCCTGACGGCATCTCAACACACTCCTGCCGCACGGACAACCAAGGTCCGAGCCGCAGGATGTTCTCACTCTTCAGCACCTTCCACGGTCTGTTTTTGATCTTCGGATACATCTTATTGAACGCGCTGACCTTGGATGTTATACAGGTGCTCACCCACTTGGATGAACAGCTGCTGATTGATCAACAGTTTGCGATTATCGATTTTCGATGTTGTATTTTCGATGTCTACAGTCCCGCAAGAGGTCAGATAAGCACTGTAACTCGTACCTGCTCCGGTGGCATTAATGGTCACTTTCGTGAAACCGATACCTTGGCCGGTATTGTAGTTCGTCGAGAAGACCAGCGGTGCACGGCCCGTGAAAGAACCGGTGTTCGTCCATGTGTAGTCGGTGAGCGTCTTTCCGTTCGTAGCCACGATGGTAGCAATCGGCTGACCGTTCGCCGTCACATCCAGGTTACAATACTGGGTACCACCGTACGTACGCATGTTCACTTCTATCGAACTCAGTCCGGCCAGTTCCACCTCCGGCGAGGTCAGGGTCTTACCTTTATCCAGCAGCCAATAGGAACCGCTCACCGAAGCGGTGTTGGTCCATCCGTCCTGATTATTCTCATCGAAGGTATACACCGCCGGTTCTACCGTAGCCCCTGCTTCACCATGCGCGAACACTGCATAGTACGTCACATCCGCCATCACCAGCGGAAAATCGGCCGTAGCCTTATACAGCACCGGTGCCTGGTCCGTCGTGCCTTCGATAGGCGCAGTCGTCCAACCCATATAGATATCACTGGTCGTCGAGCAGGAGAGCGGCGTCTCCGGCAAAGTCACAGCCCGTCCGGCAATGACGGAATCCGTCGAAACCACCGTACCTGCCACGGACCAACTAACACCGTATTTCGTCACTTCACCCGGGGTATAACCGCCACCATCACACGTCGGTGTCATAGACGCGAGATCGATAGTCTGTCCGACCTTCGTGCCCCATATATACTCCGCCAGTTCGGGATAATCGATGAACGGGTTACGGTTATGCTGAATACCGTAAACGGCTTGGTTACGGTCAATCTCCTTCTGCGAGACAGGATCGGCACGGTGCCATTTCATCAGCAGGTTCTTCGCATAGTCGGTGAAGTTCGTCTTGCTGACCACAAACATCGCAGTACCATTCCCGTCATTCAGTTTATTATTACGGTAACGCGCCACCATATACATGAACGTACGCGCAAAATCGCCTTTGTAGTCGTCATGCGGTTCAAACACCTTCCCCGAATAGCCGGAGAACGTGTTCGATCCCAGTTTACCCATCGCATGATTATCGGTGTTCTTGGAGATACCGGTACCATTGGAACCGCTCACTTCACCGTACGGATAGTTCGAACGCAAGTTGTTCACACGTGCATCCGTCGGATAGACGTTAAAGAGGTCCGACACCATCGGTCCTGAACCGAGCCAAGACTGACAGCACACATGCTCTTTGTTCCATCCGTCGCAAACCGCACTCTGCGGCACATTGGCATCCGCCATCGTGAAACGACAAGTGGAATACATATCCCACAACGTATCGGCATAAAAATCTGTCTGCTCGTAATAGGGTTCCAAACCGGCATACGCGATCACAGTATGGTCGTCGATAATACCACAGAGCGCATCCAGGATATTATCCGCACTCTTCTTCCCGTCCACTGCATCATAATAATGCTCCGGAACAGCAGCTTGACCGGTCACCACATTGGCGTAGGAAGGAACAAAGACCGCTACGCTGACAGAATACAGAACACAGAAAAGATATTTTCTCATTTTACTTTCTGACCTTGGATGGTGAACAATTGGTTATTATGGATGATATAGAGTTGACCGCCCACAAGGATCTTACGAGTGGTGGCCTCTTCCGTCGGAACAAGTTCCACTTCCGCACCGGACTGGCAAGAGGTGATGTAGCGGCTGTAGGACGAACCAGTACCCGTTGCATTGATAACAACAGAAACCACACCGATACCTTTGTTGGACGCACCATTAGAACAAAGGAAAGTCAGTGTAGAAGTGCCTGCGATATAGAGGTTGTTATTCCATGTATATTCGGTCGGTGTGCTACCTGCCGTCGCTTCGATGGAAGTAAGAACACCGGATTCCTCGCGCACCTCTAGCATATCGTATTGGGTACCACCGTACGTACGCATCTTCACCGTGATGGACTCCAGGCCAGCCAAGTCAATAGCCGGAGAAACAAGTGTCTTTCCTTCATCTAAGAGCCAGTACGAACCCTTGTTGGCACCCGTATTCGCCCAACCTTCCTGATGCTCTGCATCGTACGTATACGTAGCCGGAGTAGAACCGCCTGCCTCTTGTTTGGCGAACACTGCATAATAGGTCACATCTGCAGTAACAGCCGGGAAGTCCTTCAGTTGAACATACATCGGCATAGGCACATCGTCGGTAGTTCCATCGATAGGTGCAGTAGCCCAACCCATGAAAGTGTTGCTCTCGGTAGAACACGAAACCGGCGTTTGAGGCAGTGCCATAATCGGAGTCTGCTCACCGAACGAATCCACTTGCAGCACTTCGCCATTGACCGACCAGCTCACACCGTACATCACCTTCGGTGTTGGCGGCACATAGGTACGCGAACCATCGCTCACTCCTGGGACGAAGTCCGGATCCGTCGAAGGCATTAACAGGTCCATATCAACCGTCTCACCTGCATGCTCACCCCATATATACTCCGCCAGATACGGATAGTCAATGAACGGGTTGCGGTTACCCTGCGTCTCCTGAATACCGTTATTACGGTCAATCTCTTTCTGCGAAACAGGATCCTCACGGTGCCATTTCATCATAAGCACAACGGCTTTCTTCGTAAAACCGAAGTTGCCGGAAGGAGTATATTCACCCGTGAAGAAATTATTGGATGTTGTCATGTTTGCTAATTGCCACTTAATGATTGTACCCATATAGCCGCGGGCAAAATCACCTTTGTACTCATCTTTCGGTTCAAACACATGTCCGGAACCCTGAATGACTTCACCCGCCTCAGAAGCGATGGTCTTTTTGTCGGTAGACCATGTTCCTGCAGCACCGGTTCCGTTGCCGTAGTAGTCCTTAGCACCGGCTACCTCACCAAACTCATCGTTCGAACGGGTACTATTGATCTTACCGTCAGTAGGTACCAAATGGAAGATATCGCAACCTATACCGGACGTACTACCACCGAACCACGATTTAGGAATCGAGTGCTCGCGGTTGTAGCAATCGCATACACCGCTATAGGAACCGCATTGGTCGGAACCATAGGTGAAGGTACACTCGCCGTACATATCCCATATCTTACCGGCTTTCTCGTGTCCGGCAGGATAGACGTCGGTTTTCTTGTAAGCTGTCCAAAGCCCATTATAGCTTAATGTACTGAAACCCACATTGGTCTGGGCACTGATGGCCGACCACAGTTCTTTACCGGACTTACCATCCGCGGAAGCCCAATACGTCGGGATGTTCGCAGCCGGAGTGACCGAAGCTGCCCACATCACTTGCGCTGCAAAAATGAGCGCAAAGAAGATAGAAATTTTTCTCATGATATTAGAATTATTTATGATTTATAATTTACAAAATCTCATGCAAGATCTCGCTTACCGTCGGATGCGGGAAGACCACTTGCTCGAACTCCGCCGTCGTATACCCCATGCGCACCGCGAACGATGCCGCAGAGACAAACTCCGAACACGGGTTTCCTATCATATGTACGCCCAGCACCATCTTTGTCTTCGCGTCAATAATCATCTTGCACAGCCCCGTCTCCCCTTCGTTCTCGGCCATGAACCGACCACTAAACGTCATCGGCAGCCGACGCACTTCGGGTTCGATATTCAGTTCCGCAGCTTGCGCCTCCGTGATACCTACGGACGCGATCTCAGGGTTCGTATAGACCACCGAAGGAATGGCGTTATAAGCAATACGTTGCAGCGGGATCTGCTTCAGCATTCTGCCGATCGCCACTTCCGCTTGACGCGCTGCTACATGCGCCAGCATAATCTTACCGGTCACATCACCGCAGGCATAGACATTCGGCAGATTCGTCTTGCAGAAGTCATCTATGACAATCGCTCCGCGGTTCAACTCAATATCATTCAGCGCCTCCAGCCCTTGCAGATTCGCCCGACGACCCACAGAAACGAGGATCTTATCGGCTTCATACACTTCGCCATTAGCGGTCACTTTACCGCCGTCTATGGACTCCACCTTCGTGGAGGTCAGGATGTTAATACCTGCTTTCTTATATTTCTCCAGCAGCACGGCTACTACCTCTTGATCCAGGTTCGGCAGTATCGTCGGCATAGCTTCGATAACGGTCACAGGCACACCCAGTTCATGGTACAGCGTCGCGAACTCCATACCGATCACGCCGCCACCTACGATGATGATAGACTGCGGTAACTCATTCGCAGCCAGTGCGTCGGTGCTGTCCCACACATGCTCATTCTCTTTGATACCGGGGATAGGAGGCACGAAGTTCGTCGAACCCGTACAAATCATCAGGTTCTCTGCTTCGTAGTTCTCGCCGTTGCAGGAGATCGTGACCACTTCGTCCGTACGGCTGACCACCGCGGCTGCACCGCTGACGAGCGTACAGTGTTCGTTATTCAGCCGCTGCTTGATACCGGCTACCAACTTACGAACAACGATGGTCTTGCGTTTCTGCATGGCTGCGAAATCAAAACTGACGTTCTCTGCACTCACACCGTATTTCTGCGCGTGCGCTGCGTTATAATACTGCTTCGCACCGTAGAGCAGCGACTTCGTAGGGATACAACCCACATTGAGGCACGTACCACCTACCGCGTTTTGCTCAAAGAGGATGACATCTTTACCGGCTTTCGAGGCCTTCTCTGCTGCTGTATAGCCTGCTGGCCCACCTCCGATTATTGCTAAAAAGAATTTACTCATATCTTGTTTTTGATTCGTATTTCAGGGTTCGATTGTAAAACAATGGAGTTTGCCGGGACGTCTTGGGTGAGCCAGACGTTACCGCCAATGACCGTGTCATGACCAATAGTAACACGACCGAGAATGGATGTATTGGAATAGACCGTGACATTATCTTCCAAAATAGGGTGACGAGGGATATCCATGGGTTTACCGTCGGCATTGTATTCGAAGTTCTTGGCTCCAAGTGTGACACCTTGATAGAGCACAACATGGGAACCAATAATCGCCGTTTCGCCGATCACGACACCCGTTCCGTGGTCAATACAGAAATAGTCTCCGATGGTTGCCGCAGGGTGGATATCGATTCCCGTGCGGGCATGTGCGAGTTCGGTAAGCATGCGCGGGATACGCGGTAGGCCAAGATGATAGAGCACATGTGCGGCACGATAATGGATCATCTCAAAGGTGAGCGGGTACGAGAGGATGACTTCGCCTCGATCAGAGACGGCAGGGTCGTTATGCAAAACGGCATCGACGTCGGTATGAACGAGCCGTGCGATAGACGGTATCTCTGCCCAAAAAGCCTCCGGCAAGCAGAGATCTTTCGGCCGTTCCACGGACGGGAAATAGTCCGGAAAGATAACCGACTGGATATGTGCTACCAGTTGCTTGAGTTGGGATATGTTAGGGATAAGGGTCATGGGTTATGGGTTGGTTACAGGATCGAGAGGTATCTTTCGCCGGTGTCGGGCAAGAGGACGACGATAGTTTTGTCTTTGTATTCGGGTTGGGAAGTAAGACGAAGTGCGGCTGCATAGGCTGCACCGGAAGAGATGCCGACAAGCAGACCGTGGTCTTTGGCAAGCGTACGTGCGGCGTTAATAGCATCGTCGTCGGTAACGGTTAGCACCCGATCGATGAAACCGGCTTGGTAGGTGTCGGGAACGAAGTTCGCTCCTATACCCTGTATCTTATGCGGACCGGCATGGCCTTGCGTGAGGACGGGAGAGGAAGCGGGTTCAACGGCGATGATCTCAACGAGCATGTTTTTCTCTTTGAGTGCACGCCCTACTCCGCTGACGGTTCCTCCGGTACCTACGCCGGCGATGAAGACATCTACTTGTCCATTCGTATCCTCCCATATCTCCTGACCGGTCGTCGCATAATGAACGGCAGGGTTAGCAGGATTGGTGAACTGACCGAGGATGATACTGCCGGGAGTTGCGTCACGTAACTCTTCAGCCTTAGCAATCGCACCTTTCATGCCTTCTGAACCGGGTGTGAGAACGAGTTCAGCGCCATAGTTAGCAAGCAGGTTTCTGCGCTCTACGGACATCGTCTCAGGCATCGTGAGGATCACTTTGTATCCTTTGATGCGACCTACCCACGCCAGACCTACGCCTGTGTTTCCGCTCGTAGGTTCGATGATGGTTGCTCCGGGTTGCAGTTTACCGCTACGTTCCGCATCTTCTATCATCGCAAGCGCAATACGGTCTTTGACCGAACCGCCCGGATTAAAACGCTCTAACTTAAGCAGCAAACGAGTGTTGCCCTCTTTAATTTCTAACATCGGCGTATGGCCGATCAAGTCGATTAATGAATGATAAATCATTTTGGGTTATGGGTTATGATATTCCCTCAACTCGCCTGAGGTAGATGCGTACGGCCTCGGCTACCATCTCGGAGCATGGGCGTTTCTGGTAGTACTCGGGTGTGCGCTCTGCGGGTCTGGGATCCAGATCCAACTTAACATCGCACTGTCCTTTCGGCGCCAAGCCCAACAGTTCGGCACAGATCAACGAACCGTATGTACCTTTGAATTCACCGGCTAACTGCTGCACGAACGCATAGTTTGCCATCTTGCCTTCGTTATCATGCGGCGTAGCAGAACCGTTGTGCAATCCGGCTAACATGAACATCCCGCTCGCAGCACCGCACACCATACGCATGCGACCCATTCCGCCACCGAAAGAAGCGGAGAGACGCAGAGCAAGGGCTTCGTCCGTAATACCGTATATATCCGCACAGGAAGCGAACACTGCCTGGCTGCAGTTATACCCGTTTTTGAATAGTTCCACTGCCCGTTGAGCACGAGCTTCAATCTCCTGTTCCGTCATTATTTGCAGATTTAGGCTGCAAAGTTACTACTTTTTTTGCATATGTGCAAAATTTTGAGAAAAATAATCACATTTGCTTGTGCAAATAGAAATTTTTCACTAATTTTGCAGCGAATTTCATAATTATCGATCTATGAAGCGTGAATTTATCTTGATTAACATCATCGGTTTCGATAAACCGGGTATTACTTCTTCTGTTACCGAGGTGATCGGCAAATACGGTGCTTTCATCCAGGATATCGGTCAATCGAACCTACATCACCAACTAAACCTGAGCATCCTCATTCGTGTGGATGACCCGAGCAAGAGCGGTGATATGATTAAAGAGGTGCTGTTCTGCTGTTCGAAGCTCGAAATGATCGTGCGCTTCACGCCGCTGAGCGAAGAGGAATATGCCGCATGGGTCGGTCGGCAAGATCAGGACCGCTGGGTAGTCACGCTGTTGGCGCGCGAACTGAACGCTCGTCATGTGGCGCGTGTGACAGCGCTGTTTGCCGGACGACAGCTGAATATCGATAATATCTTACGTCTGAGCGAGCGCCCGAGCGTGGAGATACCCGTCGAGAAACGCCATAGCTGTATTGAGTTCTCGCTGCGCGGTAACATCCCGGACCGCGAGGCGCTGCAGAAAGAGCTCATGGATGTGTCGCGCGAAGAAGGGATCGATATCTCGTTCCAGAAAGATGATATGTTCCGCCGCAACCGTAGGTTGATATGCGTTGATATGGACTCCACCTTCATCCAAACGGAGGTCATTGACGAACTGGCAGAACGCGCAGGTGTGGGTGATCAAGTGAAAGCCATCACCCTGTCGGCGATGCGCGGAGAGATCGATTTCAAAGAGAGTTTCACCCGCCGTTGCGCCTTACTCAAAGGCCTGGACGAGAGTGTCAAGCAGGATATCATTGATAAGTTACCCATCACCGAAGGTGCGGATCGACTCTTCACCATCCTTAAGAAATGCGGTTTCAAGATCGCTATCCTCTCCGGCGGATTCACGTTCGTGGGCAAATACCTGCAGGAGCGCTTCGGCGTGGACTACGTCTATGCGAACACGCTGGAGGTGGAGAACGGTAAGTTCACCGGTCGCTATATCGGCGATGTGGTGGATGCCAAACGCAAGGCAGAGTTGCTGGAACTGATCGCGCAAGTGGAGCATATTGACCTCGCGCAAGTGATCGCGGTAGGCGACGGAGCCAATGACCTGAATATGTTAGGCAAAGCAGGACTGGGTATCGCTTTCCATGCGAAACCGAAAGTGAAAGCCAGTGCAGAGACTGCTATCTCAACCATGGGGTTGGACGGCATCCTCTATTTCTTAGGCTTTAAAGACTCGTTCCTGAAATAGCCTCAGCGGCTTGTTTCTTCTTTTCCGAACGCCAGTCGGCGATATACATCACGGTGCTGTAGATGACGAAATACAACAGCGCCTGCTGCCATAGTGCGATATACTCGAAGCTCACCTGACTCAGCGTCGCACCCATCGAGTTGATATGGATATATCCGTGTACACCAAAGGTGTAAGGCAGTAAACAAGCAACCCACTGCCATGGTTCGGGTATCATCTCTTTAGGCCATGATACTCCCGCCATGAAGATGAAGACGAGGGAGGTAGAGATGAGCAGTACCAGCCCGGATTCGCGGTTCCGTATGAAGAGGCTGACGCACATCGAGAAGAAGATAGTAGCCAGTATATACGGTACATTAAACCGCATGATATCCCAGATATTGCCGATATGGGGTAAATCAAAGAGCCTCGGATACCATCCTACCACGATAGCAGCGAGTACATAATAGATGGCGAAATAGGCAAGCGCTCTGCCGATCACCAGTCTCATCACGCCTAACGAGCGTCTTCTGCCAATCACACGATAGACGATCTTATCCTCCTCCCGTGCAGTACCGGCTAACATACAGATACCGAAGAGCAGCGTCTGATGGAGGATCAGCATGAGTACCGCAGGGATAAGGAAGGAACCATACCCTCCGGTAGGCGCGAAGAGTGCGGTATCGGTATAAGGTGCGTCCTGCACGAGCGCCCATGCAAACTCTTTATCCATTCCCATATCTTCATACCGGTCTATCTGTATATTACGCATGGATTCGAGCATGACCTGGTTGCAACTGAGATAGATTCCTTTCATATACAGGAAGGAGGACATATCGCAGTAAAGGGATATATGCGCCTGACCAAGCGGGTCTGCCAGTTGTGAAGCGAAATCTCTCGGGAAATAAATTATTCCATGCACCTTCTGGTCCCGCAACAAGTTCTCCGCTTCCGCCATCGATTGACAGGTATGTGTCAGACGGACGTCCGGCGAGGCATTCCACTGATGCAGGAACATGCGGCTCTCGCTCGAATGGGACAGATCGACTACAGCGACAGGTATATCCTGTATCCGTTCGTTGAAATACATGGTCTTGTAGATGATCGGGTAAGCCAAGGTTGCGACCACAAAAATGATCATCACTCCGGAGTCAGTAAACACCCTTTTTATCTCGCGTGCGAACACATAAGTAGAGTCCGTAACGCTCTCCCAATATTCATTCAATGTATGCCAAAGACTCATTCCACATCCATCATTTGATCATTAATTAATATCCTCTTCAGTCTGGGCGAAGCCAATAAAGCGAGCAGCACAAACGCCATGAGTGCCATCGAGTACGGCAGGCTGTTGATGGAGGGTGCGCCCATCAGCGCTTCGTTGACATAGATGAGGTAATAGTGTCGCAAGGGCTCTATATACGAGAGTGCCTTGACGGGCGCCAGCATAGACATATTCGGATAGGTAAATCCCGAGAGAGAGAACCCGAGCATCGCGTATAGGGCACCGATAGAAAGGGCATCGCGTAACGCAGGCAAGAGCGTGATCATCAGTACGCCCAAGGCCTCCATGGCAAAGATGAAGAGGAGCAATCCGAACATCAGCCGCACATGACTGCCATGCACCGGAAAACCGACATAGTCATACAAGACAAAATGGCAGACCACGCCCAAAAGGGTATAGATAACCGTATAAGGCGTCAGTTTGCCCAGGATAGCAATGGTGAAATTATTGCGCGCCACATTCATCCACTCGTGCGCCGTATGCATCTTCAGTTCATATCCTATCACAAAGATGGTCAGCATCATACAGATCAGTCCCAGAATACCCGGCAGGATTGTGCTGACCAGATAGATGGAGTAGTTTCCCCAAGGATTAGCAATCATATGCCCCTCAATAGCCAAAGGCTGGATGCGGTGCATGATTACATCGTCCGGCAGCCCTTTTTTGCGAAGGACTTCGCGTTGGAAAGCTCCCGAGGTAAGATTAACTATCGTGAGCATTTGTTTATAGGCCGTGTTTCCTCCGACCGTATAAGCATTAGTGACATAGAAATCCAACTGCGGCCGTTTGAAAGAGACCAAGTCCCTGTAGAACCCTTCGTGCATGACGAAGATACCATAGACATGGCCTTTCTGCATGGCATCACGTGCCTCCGCATAGTCATTAGTGACAATACGGATGTCCACGGAAGGCGTAGCTTGCATCTCATGGATGAGCCGCTGTGAGATGGAACTTTGGTCCTGATCCACGATAGCGACCGGCATCTTCTCCGCCGACCCGCCCTTCAGCAGCGTCAGGAAGAAGAAGGTACAGACCGCCATGACTCCGACTGATGCCACCAGATACAGCGGACGTGAGACAAGTCGCTTCAGTTCCCGGAGCATCACCAACCATATGGTATGCAAGATGGTGTTCATCGGTTATTTATCCATCACTAACGCCGTCATGCCGGGTCGGAGGTTTGGAATGGTGACCATAGGCCGACATTTGACATCGAACGTCCGTACGTCATATCCTCCGTTCTGCTGTGTAGAGCGCCAAGTAGCATAGGTTCCCATCGCTTTGATATGCGTCACCACCACCGGATAGGTCTCCTCTCCAAGCGCCGGGATCTTGATGTCCACGGTACTGCCTTTAGCGAATCGTGCGAGCATATCTTCGCGCACGGCGAAGGAGAACCATATATCACTCATATCCACGATAGACATGACGGGACTGCCCTGCCCGACCAACTCACCCACACGGGGGAAGAGTTCGCTTACCTCTCCGTCACAAGGCGACAAGAGATAGCGTTCCGCCTCAGCCGCAGCCACTTCCTTCAGGATACCGTCAACTCTAGCCACCTGTGCTTCAGCGGCCGCTTTGTCCTCTTCGCGTGCGCCCGCCAGCGCCATGTCATACTGGCTCTTGGCGGCCTTGACGGTTGCTTTAGCCGCTTTGTATTGCGCCTCTACCTCATCGCGTTTCTGTGCGCTGACGACTCCCTTGTCATAGAGGCGCTGAACGCGTTCGTAACTCTTCCGGTAGATCTCCTCACCGGCTTTGGCTTTCTGATAGAGCTCATAAGCACCGGTGATCTGTTCGCGCTGTGCGCCGTTCTTGGCTTTCTGATTAACCGCCTCCGCCATGTCGCGCGCAGCGAGCGCTTGTTCCTTTTTTGCCTCCACTTCCGGAGAATAGATCACGACGAGCGTATCGCCTTTATGCACCTGTTCCCCCTCTTCATAGAGGTACATCTCTACTCGTCCTGGCACTTTGCCGGACACTCTGTACTCGGCCGCGACCGCTTCACCTTGAATAAGCGTTTTCTCGGGTCGCAAAGCGAGTATTCCCACTAAAGCAACAATAGCTACTACTGCCAACAGGATAGCTAATCCGAGCAGTAAGCCTCCTTTTTTTTCTTTCCGCATATTATAACTTACCTAAATATTTGCGTAATTGTGTTTCAACCGTCTTCGCCTCGGCTTGTGCATCGATGAGATCAGTAGCGGCGGAAAGCCATAGTGTCTGGGCCTGCATCAGTTCGGATGCAGTGACCATCCCCGCGTCGAACGACTCACGCGCCATTCTTAATACCTCTTCCGCATTCTTCTGCGTCAACAGCGCCACAGCAATCTTCTGCTGCGCCTCCGCCAGTTGCTGATTGGCTTGTGTCGTCTGCAGCGTCAGCAGCTCGCGTGTCTCTTCCGTCTTCAGTTCCACCACTTTCGCCGCATGCTTGGCGGCTTTGTAACGCAGGATATCATCCGCATGGACGATTGGTACGTTCACTACCACACCGGCGGAGAAGAAACCCTTGCCGTCCCAGTTACTGCTGTTGCCGTTCTCGAAATTCGGATTGGTGTACATATAACTGGCCTGCGCGATGATATTCGGTTGCAGTCCCGCACCTGCTATCTTCGCTGTGCGGTTAGCTATCTCCTGCGCCTGCTCCATCAGTTGTAACTCCGAGCGGTTGGCGACAGCCGTCTCTGTATCCATGTCCGACACAGGCAGACTGGTCTCACTCAGGCCCGAAGCATCCAACACGAACGACGTAGACAGCGGCAGGCCGCATACCTGCGCCAGCGCCATGTTCGACAGCGTCAGGCCGTTCTCGGCACGCAGTTTCTTCACTTCCGCATCGCCACGTTTGGTGGTGACATTCAGCAGGTCAGCCTGCGTAGCCACGCCTTCGTTGACGGCCTCTTTGACGTCCTGCTCCAACTGGCACAGAAGTGAGTAATACTGCTCCGCCAACTGTTTCTTCTGCGTCACAGCCACCACGCGCCAGTACGCCTCATCTACTTTGTAGATGATCTCCTCCCGTTTGGCTTCGGACTCGATCTTTGCCATGTTCTCCGTCGCCTGCGCGATCTTATAAGTCTGGATCAGTCGACCGCCTACGTAGATCGGTTGCATCACCGTCGCTTGAGCGACTACCACGTGCGTCAGGTCCACCGTCGCCGCGTCATAGACGTATTTATACGCATCGGCGATATGTTGGCCAATCTGATCGGAGAGACTCTTCACGGGTTGCTCCAAGACTGTACCGGCGGTCCATTGCTGCAACGAACCCGCCACGCTGTTGTCGCTCCATGCGAAAGACGCTGTTCCGTCCTCGGCTACCGTCGCGGTGCCGAAAGAGAACGCCGCCTCGTTGCCTACGAAATGGGCTTTCTTCGAGTTCCACATATACCCCGCATTGGCGCTGACACGCGGAAACATCGCCGCCAGAGCTGCCTTACGGTTATACTCCGCCGCAAGGATTGCTTCCTGCTTCGCTTTCGCCGAAGAACCGGTATGAAGCGCCATATCACGACACGCCGACAGAGTGGTCACCAACGTGTCCGCCGCCGACAGCGGGAGGCTAAGAGTGCATAGTAATACGATTACCCACATCCGGTAACCTTTCACCTTTAACCTTTCACCTTTCACCTTTATATTATATCTCATAATGTCTTAATTTTTCCAGCCTTTTTGTGAACAAAAAACATGCCATACAGCATGTCTGATGTTGCATATTCTTATAAATCGGCTATCAATTGATAAAGATCGGCATTTTTTCGATCAAAAAACCGAGCATCGATGCCGGCCTGTTGGGCGCCTATGACATCCGTTGTCATGCTGTCACCTATCATCAGCACCTCGTGCGGTTGCAGTCCGGCGCGGCGTAGGGCCTCCTGGTAAAAACGGATGTCCGGCTTGTCATAACCGATGTCCATGGAGATATACGTGTCCTCGAAATACGGCAGGATGCCGGCGTGCTCAAGGCGGCTGCGCTGCAGGTGACCGAAACTGTTGCTCGCAGCGAACAAACGATAGCCCTTGGCGCGCAGGGTTTCCAACATCTCTTTCGCACCGGGCACCAGCGTGTGCGTCGTGCCCCATGCCGCGCGAAAAGCCTGTTTGAACGGCTCCACCGCCTCCTCCGGATAACCGATAGCGGCAATGAACTCCTGCGGATATAAGTCCATCACTTCGGCGATGGTATGCAAGCCATGCTTCGCCTCAGAGAAGAGGCGACCGGATATCGCGAAGAAGAGATCGAAGTGCTCCGGATGTTCGGGTAGCGCCATATTGAAGGCTTCTCGACAACAAGGAACGTAGTCAAGTAAGGTATCGTCAATATCAATAAAGATGGCCTTGTACCGCATTTCTATCTTCAATTTAAAAGGGAGCCATCAGGCTCCCCTTGTCGGGTAGGCGAGATTCGAACTCACGACCTCCTGCTCCCAAAGCAGGCATTCTAACCGGGCTGAACTACTACCCGTTCGGTGTAACGGGTAGTAAATCGTTCGATCGTAGTGAGATAAGAACTACTACCCGTTTCTCAAAAGCGGGTGCAAAGGTACTGCTTTTTTTTGACATGTGCAAATTATTTCGCACTTTTTTGAAATTTTCACACCTCTATATTGTATTTCTCCACGAGGTATTGCACCTTTATTTACCTTTCGTTCTCGCGACCATTTCGCGACCATTACGGACGTCTCCGTAGGGTGACAGGCGGACGGCGGACACCCTGTTTCTAAAATACATACACACACGCGTGTGTGAGTTTATAGAGAAGGGTGTCCGCCCGGTCACCTGGTCTACCCACACCCTTCGATATTTCGTATTTTTTGTTGAGCAGATAGGTATATTTATTATTCAAAGCTGATGTTTGCTCGGCGGTTCTTAGCGCGGTTAGCGCGGCTATCGTTCGGCGCGATCGGTTCGTTTTGTCCCTTGGACTCACAACGGATCTGACTGGCGTCAACGCCTTGATTGACCATGTATGCTTTGAGGCTCTCAGCACGCTTCATACCGAAGTAGCGGAGGTTCTGCTCAGGATCACCGTAGTTATCGGTATGACCGGTGATGACGATCTTGATGGAAGGATCGGCTTTCATCTTCTCACAGAGTTGATCCACGATCGCTTTCTCTGCCTCCGGCATATTGAGTTTAGCGCCTTCGATGTCGAAATGAACGGAAATGGCCTCTACGTTCTGTTTGAAGGCCTGCTCAGCAGCGATACGTTCCTGTTCGGCTTTCTCGGCCGCCGCTTTCTCAGCAGCGATACGCTCTTGCTCGGCTTTCTCGGCAGCGAGACGCTCCTGTTCCGCTTTCTCGGCAGCGAGTCGTGCCGCCTCCGCTTCAACGGCAGCAGCCTGCTCCGCCGCGAGTCGCTCTGCTTCTTCATCCACAGCCGGCTCTTTCTTCTTGTCGTCCCATCCGAGGTCGATAGCTATCTTCACTCCGCAATGGAGGAGATAAGCTTTGCCGGTCTCGTTAGAGTCGAACGTGCCGCGATAGTCAATGACAGAAGGATTGGATGCATTGATCATGATCATCTCTTCTGCTTTCGGCTTATCGAGGAGGTTGGTGACACCGTAACCGCCATAGACGCCGAAGTACATACCGCAGTTCTTACTGAGTGCTACGCGGAAACCGAGGTCAGCGATGACCGACCCACCCACTGTGACAAGGTTATTGATCTTCGCGTTCTGGGTGGTGTTATAGGTACTGAATCCATGCTCAGGCATGTTCTCGATGACGTAGTTTCCGAGTGCAGGGAAGACGCCGGTGGTGCTATAGGTACCTTGCTTGGCGGTATATGCCCCGTGGATGGGGAAGTCGATCGCCAGTCCGACACCTGCCATGAACGCAGCGCGGTCATTGAGTGTCTTGCGGAACAGCACCTGGATAGGAATGCTCAGTACGCCGATATTCTGTCTCTCCACGAAGCCGTTGAAGCCGGTGGTGAGGTTATAGGTCACATTCGGGTTACTGGGGTGCGTGAGTCCGGTCGTCACTTCGTTCCAATTATAGGTGGTGTATGCGTTGGCCCATTTATACTGGAGTCCGACACCGAGACCGACGGTCTTATTGAAGAATCGTCCATAGTACAGGCCGGCATCAAAGCCGCAGTCGATCTGTTGCTCTCCGTTGTTGGCTTTGTAAATCATGGTGTTCAGTCCACCACCGAAGTAAAGGCCGAAATAGTTGTCGTGTGCGCTCTGCTGTGCGCTGACCGAGATGGCCAGCGCTGCAGCAGCGAACAATGATATAATACGATTTGCTTTCATAATGATTTCCTCCTTTCATTATTGTTTCATAACCTTGACTACGATGCCATCGACGGATATCATGTAGTTACCTTGCGGGTAATCGGTCATATCCACGACGGTCTCGTTTCCTTCGAAGGTGAAGCGTTCTGCTTCAGCACCCATGAGGTTCACGATACGTACGTTGTGCTCGTTGTTCTCCGAGTTCTCGATGGTCACGGTGGTAGTAGTGATAACCGGGTTCGGGTAAGCCTGTACCTTCGCTTGCTTCGTGTCGTCGCCGTACAGGGTCTCCAGGTCAGCCTGTGCACAGGTGTACGTCGGCTCACCGTTCATCTTAGCATAGACGAAGAACTCACCTTCCAATTTCGTATCGGAGTGGTAGTAGTAACCGTTAGCACCCGGGATAGCCACCCATGTGTCGGTGCTATTAGCACGCCAGTACCACTGGATGTCGGTCAGACAGTTGCAGGTATCAACCAATGCGATCACGTTGTCGAACAGCGGACGAACATAGGTCTCCGGCAGGTTGACATGGAAGGTGACGGTGATGGCCTTGCTTTCGAGCCACGTGAAGCGGCTGTCGCGGAAGTAAACGGTCATCGTGTAGTCACCGGTCGGCATATCCACCGGAATCTCGATATCGATCGTTCCGTCCTTACCAACGATAGTGAGGTTGGTCCAATCGACGTCGGTGAATCGGCTGTCTGCGAAGTCAATCATATACTGATCGGGGTTACCGCTCTCGAGGTGGTAACGGAGACTATATCCGCTGCCGTCGCAGTAACCGTATGCATAGATCTCAATACCTTCTTCAACCGCAGCTTCCGGATCTTCCGGTTCGGTCTCGTCGTCCGGGATGAACGGCTCGATGATAACACCTTCGGTAGTGAAGATATCGGAGGTCGGATCGAGGTTGTAGTTATTGAGCAGAGCGGCATCGCCGGTCAGTTCGTAGAACAGGGTGATCGTCAGATTCTCTGCTACGTCTGCACTGCTGAAGGCAGCGGTAGTGACGTGGGCTATCTGATCATTCAGTTTGATACCGTTGAGTACACCTTGCTCAAGTACCACTGCGTTAGCGTGTCCGTCCGCGAACTTAGCAATCTGAGCCTCTGCGTCGGATACATAGACGTGTGCTTTGTTGACCGTCAGTGTACCATCGACGAAGGTGATTGCATAGTTGAGTGCGGTAGCGCTATTCGGGTTGATCGCATAGGTACCGATATAACTACCCGGAGCGTACGGAGTGGTATAAGCCAGACCGCTTACTACCGACTCGTCATCGGTATTCTTCCAACCGCTATAGGAAGCGGTGAATGCCGGAGCCACCTCACCGTATTCAACGGACTTGTCGTCTGCGGTGATCATCAGCGGAGCCTGGTTAACGGTGAGTGTACCGTTGACATAGACGAAGGTGTAGTTGAGCGCCGTTGCGTTAGCCGGAACGATGTCGTAAGTGCCGACATTGCTCGTTACGAGGTATTCGCTCGTGAGCGTCAGACCGCTTACTACCGACTCGCCATCGGTATTCTTCCAGCCGCTGTAGGTAGCAGTGAACGCCGGAGCAGCATCGCCGTAGGTAACGGACTTGTCCTCCGCTGTAACAGTCAGGGTAGCCTGCGCTACGGTCACCTTACCGTTGGTGTAGCTGATAGCGTAGTTCTGAGCCGTTGCGCCGCTCGGAGTGATGGTGTAATCGCCTACGTTACTTGTCGGAGCGTACTCGCAGGTATAAGCGAGGTTGCTTACAACCGATGCATCGTCGCTGTTCTTCCAGCCGCTATAGGTAGCGGTGTACTCAGGAACAGCGTCACCGTAGATGACGTTCTTGTCATCGGCTGTGATCATCAGGGCTGCCTGAGCAACGGTTACCTTACCGTTCGTGTAGCTGATGTTGTAGTTGGTAGCTGTAGCACCGCTCGGAACGATCGAGTACTCGTCTACGTTGCTCGTCGGAGCATATTCGCAGGTGTAAACCAAACCGCTTACTACCGAAGCATCGTCTGCGTTCTTCCAGCCGCTATACGTAGCGGTGTACTCAGGAACAGCATCACCGTAGGTCACATTCTTATCCTCGGCGGTGATCATCAGGGCTGCCTGAGCAACGGTTACCTTACCGTTCGTGTAGCTGATGTTGTAGTTGGTAGCTGTAGCACCGCTCGGAGTGATGGTGTAATCGCCTACGTTGCTCGTCGGAGCGTATTCGCAGGTGTAGATCAGACCGCTTACTACCGAAGCACCGTCGGTGTTCTTCCAGCCGCTATACGTAGCGGTGTACTCAGGAACAGCATCACCGTAGGTCACATTCTTATCCTCGGCGGTGATCATCAGGGTTGCCTGAGCTACGGTTACCTTACCGTTAACGAAGGTGATGTTATAGTTAGCAGCACTTACACCACTCGGAGTGATGACATATGAGCCTATATTGCTGGTCGGCGCGTACTCGCAAGCGAATGCGATGTCACCGGTCAGCACTGAAGCATCGTCGTCGCCTTGCCAGCCGGCATAGGTAACGGTGTATGCAGGTACAGCGTCGCCGTAGATAACATTCTTATCATCCGCAGTAGCGGTCAACGCAGCCTTAGCGATCGTCACAGCTATCGGATCAACAGCCGTCGAATCAAGGTGGTTAAGGTCACCCTTTACGCGGTAGTAAACACTATACGTACCGGCATCTTTTGCCTGCGGCAGTTCAGCCTTCCAGCTATCCAACAATGTCGGATCGAGACTGTACTCGAAGGTACCGTCGTTGGTCTGACCGGCTGCGATGAGGGTCTGGTTAGATGCGTTATAAACGAGGTTTTCAACAGCCGTCGGCGCGGTATAGGTAACCGGAGCCTTGGCGATCGTTACATTGATCGGATCCGCGATGTAGTCCGCGTGTCCCTCGCGCACGAGCTTATAATATACTACGTACGCGGCCGCGAAGGTAGCCTTCGGCAGTTCAGTGCTCCATTCACCGTCATTGATACGATACTCGATATGACCTTCCTTCGCCACACCGGCGGTAACCAGGGTCTGCGCCGTACCGTTATAAACGAGGGTGTCGTATGCCACCGGATTGGTGGTGATGATCGGCGTATAGATAGCCTTGATGCGGAGACCTTCCTCAAGGAAGTTGCCTGCTTTGACATCCCAGCGAACGAACTCGTAACCGTTGAAGTCCGGAGCCGGATTCGGGATATGGAGCAGGGCTACTTTCTCATTCTTCAGTTCGCCGTCCTTACCCATATAGCTTACGTTGTGCTCAATCAGCGCTACGAGATCTGCCCAAGCCTTCTCGGCGTTAGTGAGTTTTGCTACTACTTCGTCATCTACCAGTGCTTTCGAAGCATCGATCAGTGCGTCGTATTTCTCGCGAGCGGTCTCGATAGCAGCTTTGACAGCCGGGTCATAAACAATCTCAGCCGGGATTGCATCGATCGCTGCGATAGCATCCAGTGCTGTGTATTGTGCCGCAGCATCGGTCATTTTCTGTACATCAGCGACATCGAGCGCACCCTTGGCTGCGTCGCTCAATTGTTGGTATGCCACGAGAGCGGCTGCGATAGCCGGACCGCTCGTCGGATACTCAACCGGTTGCGGAATAGCATCAATCAGGTCTTTGACAGCCTGAGCCGAATCCAGCGGAGTAGAAGAAGCGCTAACGGTGAACGTAATCATATCTACAACCCAGTAGTTGGCAAAGTGCTGACCCTCCCAAATCTTAACGGAATCTGCATTACCTGTCCACGTAGCGGTTTTATTTTCGTTGCTGATTACCCATCCGCTACCCATTCTATCTACCTCTGTCATAGTAGAAGTAAGCGCAGTGGTGGATTCGATGACAACTTTCGTAATGTTGGTGCCATTCTCATTCGCAAAGATAAAACCACCATTGGGCTGACTGTTAAAGGTGAAGTACAATCGACTTTGATACGTCGAGAACGAACTACCTTTACCAACTGTGACGGTCATACCTTCGTATGCAGGACTGGTGGTAGTTGGACTGACATTCGCGATACCGGTATTACCGTCCCAAACAATGTCCACCGGTGTTGAGCCGCCTTTGTTCAGTTCAGCAAGAGCAGCCTCAGCGTCGAGCAGTTTCTGATAGTTGGTTACCATTGGTTTCTGGTAAACGTTCAGAGCCTCGTACGCAGCGCGCGCGCTTTCTATGGAATCGCGCGTAGCGAGTTTGAGCTCTATCGGCGTCGGGATATTGTTGATCTTGGCAACTACTGCATCTGCCTCGGCTTTGATTAATATCGCGTAAGCAGCCTCTGCGTCGGTCAGTTTCTGTACGGTAGCTGCATCAAGGGCACCCTGAGCAGCCTCGCTCAGTTCGTCATAAGCTGCGCGTGCATCCTCTATCGCCTTTACGCAAGCGTCATCCGTCGTAATCTCTGCAGGAATAGCCTCAATCAGGTCTTTCACAGCCTGCGCAGCGGCGAGAGGAGAAGCCGGAGCCTCGATAACGAGGCGGACGGATAGACCCATGCAGCGGAAGTCGTTGGACGCAGGAAACAAACCGCCCGAATAGAAGAACACGAAGTACGCGTCATCAGTGGAGGGTTTAGGCGAGGACGACCAATAGTAGCCGTTCGAGCCCTCATTGCTCACACTCACACCATAGCGGCGGCCCGCTGCCGGCAGGAAGACGCAGCCTTTTGCCTGCAAAGCATTCCATTGTGCAGTAGTACAAGTAGTAGTATAATCTACATCTTCTGCATTAGGAGACCCTACAGCCGTAAATTCACTTGCAGCAAAAGTACCGCCATCAGGGAAAAGGATAAAACCTTTTACTGCTGTCCCATCCGTATTAATGGTGGCTTTTGTATATCTGCAATCGGCTACACTATTTACAGTCGCTGCCTTATCGCCGGTACGGGTATTGAACAGGCAATACCATTGCTCTTTTGACAAAGTGAACCAGCCGTCGCCCATCGTGGCACCCCAATCTACGAAATCGCCTGCATAGTCGCTAATATTACTATTAGTGCCGTTATGGATACCATATTTTGTGGCGGAAGTACTCCAGCCGAACAGATCGACTGTACCGTTAGCGGATACCGTACCGTTGCCGTTGATAGCGTTATTGGCAGCAACATCGCCGATTGTGTCATACTGGTGAGCGGCAAAGCCCCATGTCCAGTTAGCACCGAGGTCAGCTGTCGTAGCTTGCAGGTTACCCTTGGAGAAGTAAACGACACTTGATTCGTCAATCGAGAACTTACCACTCACTGCTCCGTCAGGCGCATCACCGCCAGGGTTGAGAGTAGCCATCGTAGCCTCAGCAGCGGTCAGCACATCATAGTTGCTTACCAGCAGTTTCTGGTCATCAGTCAGAGCGTCGTACGCAGCGCGTGCGTTATTAATAGAATCGCGCGTAGCGAGTTTGAGCGTAACCGGCTGCGGGATGTTGTTGATCTTAGCGATTACCTCGTCTGCGCCGGCTTGGATTAATGCCGTGTAATCAGTGATAGCCTGATTCAGTTTCTGCACCGTAGCTGCATCAAGGGCGCCCTTGGCAGCGTCGCTCAGCGCGTTGTAAGCGTCGCGTGCTGCCTGAACAGCGTTCACACAAGCGTCTTCCAAGGTTACAGGCATCGGAATAGCCTCAATCAGGTCTTTCACAGCCTGTGCGGAATCCAGCGGAGTAGCACCTCCACCTTCAGATACCAAACGAACCATGCAACCATACGCGCGATTGGTGCCGGTACAAGCGCTTTGAGACTGATTGTAGTAAATTGTGAATACATACGAAGTATCATTATTCAACGAGGTGGAACTGCAATATTTAGCATCATTTGCTATCAATGCATATATGCGATTGCGAGCAGGGCCAGAAGGCAGGAACACCGCACCGGCGTTCTCCATTGCGGTCCAGTCGTCGCCGGAATAGACATTCGTTGTAAAGTTGTCCGGATTAGGGGTAAAGGCCGGGCCGCTCCAATTATCCGGAAGGAAGATATAACCGTTCTTGTCGTTTACGGTAGCCTTACCATTGGAAGAGTGCTGAAGCAGATAGGCCCATTCATCTTTTGTGAGTGTACGCCAACCGGCACCCATGTTGGGTCCCCAATCGACAAAATCTCCGATATAATCGACGGCCTTATAGCTATTATTGATACCATAGTAGGTAGCGTTAGTACTCCAACCGAAGAGATCCACCGTACCATTCTCAGAAACGGTTTTATTGCCGGTGATCTTGTTATTCGCTACGGCAATACCAAGGTAATTCCATTGGTTAGCAGCGAAGCTCCAAGTCCAGTTTGCACCGAGGTCGGTAGTCGTAGCCTGCAGGTTACCTTTTGCGAATGCGATTTGGTCACCGCCGGCATTAATAGTGAACTTACCGTTCAACGCACCGGCAGGAGCTCCGCCGCCCGGGTTCAGCGTTGCAAGCTCAGCCTCGGCATCGAGCAGGGTCTGATAGTTGCTTACCAGCAGTTTCTGGTCATCAGTCAGAGCGTCGTACGCAGCGCGCGCGCTTTCTATAGAATCGCGCGTAGCGAGTTTCAGCGTAATCGGACTCGGGATGTTGTTGATCTTAGCCTCTACTACCACTACATCCTTCAGGTTTGCATAGGTAGCCTCGGCTGCGGTCAGCGTTGCGTAGTTGCTTACCAACTGCTTTAACATATCGGGTGTCAACGCATCGTATGCCGCACGGGCAGCGTCGATGGCATCCTTGCATGCCGGAGTATAAACAACCGGCGAAGGAATAGCGTTAATCAAACCTTTGGCTGCATCCAACGCTTGCTGCTGCTCCGGAGTAAGCGGAGTAATCGGATCAAGGTCACCCACGAAAGTCATATTGAGGGTACCGAATTTCTCCTGGTAAGCAGTTAAGAGGTCAGCCGGTACGTGGCAACGAGTAGCCTTTTCCGGTTTGAACTGATTATCTGCACTATACGGAAGTACCCATGTCAGGTTCGACGGGTCCGCAGAGAGATAAATATCATCGACCGCCTTGCTCCAATAGAACGCGTCTTCACCAATGCTTGTTACGCTTGACGGAATAGTAATGGTCTTCAGTTCGCTCATCCATCCGAAGGCGTTTTCACCGATATGGGTAACACCTTCTTCTAACGTAACGGACTTGATTACGATGTCGCCCGGTTGCGGGTTGTACCAGTGAGAGTTGAACCAAGGAGCAGTATTATCACCATAGTAGTCCGTATAATCTGCCATCGCTCCGTTGCCTTCGCCTGCATGTTTACGAATAGTCAGGGTCGTATCTTTCCACAGGATGGCATCGCAGTCACCGCTGAGCCAGATATTCATAACGTTGTCAAATGCTGCCTCAGCAGTCGTCAGCGTAGTGATATTGGTTACTTTTGCTTTGTCTTCGTCGCTCAGCGCGTCGTATGCCGCACGGGCAGCATCGATCTTCGCTTTGCACTCTGCGGTGAGAACCACCGGATTCGGAATCTCGTTAATCAACTTTATTGCAGCCTCATAAGGCGGAATCGGAGCTTCTGTTACCAAACGTACAGATTTTGATTTCCAACGATTGTATTCGGTAACGCCTTGACTTGACTTATCGAACCATAAGTAGTACGCTTTTCCTCCATCTGTCTCATTCGGAGTAGAAGCCCAATACCAGCCGTAGAGATTTACTTGATATATATCCGTTCCCTCACGAACTCCGGCAGCAGGTAAGAAGACTGCACCGGCGCTCTCCATAGCGGTCCAATCGGCTCCGTTGTATTGGTTTGTGGTATAATTTTCGATACTGTTTGTAAAACTCAAACCGCTCGGGAGAGTCCATGCGTCCGGCAAGAGTACATAACCCGGCACGCCGTTCACCGTAGCCTGACCGCGTTTATAGGCCGCTTGCGCGCGGCTATAAACAATGTAATAAAACTCGGCTCTACTCAGCGTACGCCATTCTGTGCCCATAAGTGCGCCCCAGTCAACGAAGTCTCCGGCATAATCGTCGTTATTCCAGCTCTCATTGATACCATAGTAGGTAGCCGCAGTACTCCAACCAAAGAGATCTACCGTACCATTTGCAGAAACTTTTTTGTTTCCTTTGATGGCATTGTTAGCAACAGCATTGCCGATAAGACTCCATTGGTTAGGAGCAAAATCCCACGTCCAGTTAGCACCGAGGTCGGTGGTTGTTGCCTGTAAGTTACCTTTGGAGAAGACGATCTTGTCTCCGTTTGCATTGATAGTAAATGCACCCGGTAACTCCGCCGGAGTGGCAAAGATGTCGAATGCGATACAGGCACGAACATGAAGAGGATCATCGACATCAGGGTCGGTCCAAATGCCATTTTGGAATCTGTAACCTATTGCTGTACCAGAATAAGTTCCTTCTGTAGATGTCCAGTATTCGGCCACTAGCATATTCGTACCACCAACAGCACTGAAGCCATCGCGCAGAGCGGTGTAGCTACCTGCCGCGGTGATCATATTGTCCCAATCGTCCTTGGAGGCCAGTGTCCATGTGCTTCCGCTGACGGCAGGCGTATGAGCAGCTGCGGTTGTTTTTGCCGTTGCCCATTCCATCTCACCACCATCATCTGCCAGTGCGAGTGCGAGAGCCTTGCCGTTCTCGGTATCGACATAGGCAATGACGGCAGCAGCCGTTTTACTTGCAGCAGTCGCTTCGCTAACTGTAGCGTAGATACTACCATCGGTGCAGAGCACCTTGCCAAGATCTGCTGCAGTGCAGGGGATACCGGCTGCATAGCTCATCCCTACGCTTGCTACTATAGCAAGAAGTAGGATATAAAATCTCTTTATCATAGTATAATTCATTTAGCAGTTTGAAGAATATACTCGTTCTTATCGCCCTTGCGGGTAAGTGTGTACTTGCCTACCTGTTTCTTGGGCGCACCCGAAGGTTCGTTCTCCGTGTAGATTGCCTGGAGCTTGATACCTTCGCTCAGCGGGCCTTCTTTTGCCTCCCAGGTAACGAACGTGAAGCCCGGCACCTCCGGTGCCTCCGGACGGTTGAAAGCAACGGTCTCTTGAGCTATCGTATTATCAAGGCTGTCCTTATAAACCACCGGGGTGAATGCATCGTCACTCTCAAAATAGAATACGATGTCGCCTTCGATACTTTGATGCACGCTGTGGAGTTCATTGTCCATCAGAGTTACAGTACTGGCATTGCCGGTCCAAGTGAGTATATAACCATTATACTCATCTCCACTCAATACCCATCCATCTCCTTTGGGGAACCACTCCCATTCTGATGGATAGCCGGCAGCAATTATAATCTTGACGAAGTTCTCGCCGAGAGAATTGGAGAACACATAATTTCCGGCAGTAGGATCAAAGGTACCCTTCACGCATTGCAGTGAGGCATCACCCCAATAACTAACATTGAAAAAGGCATTATCGCTCATTGTTACAGTTACCCCATCCTTAGTAAAAGGAGTTCCTGCATTATAACCTTTTTCATTTCCGTACTGGTCACTTATCCATGTGACACTCGCCCAGCTTATCCCTACACTTGCCGCGAGGGCAAAGAAGAGAGTAAAGAATTTTCTCATAACAATTTTTGTTTTTTTAGTTAATATTGTTGTTGATTTATTTATTCCTCTTTCTTGTAGATCTTTGCCTTCGGGGCGATCTGCAATTCCTTTTGGTCATCCAGCGGAATCCACCACAACTCCTTAATCTCATGCCGCTTGTACTCATACCTCAGGAAATGAATCATCCACTCCATGCGCATCATACTGCGCTCTAACCAAAAGAACTCGCGCCATTGATCATCCGTCAACTCCACAATGTCAAACGTCGGGGTCTTGGCGCCAAAATACCGAAATCGAACTGCTAATGTCATACACTATATCAAAATTTTCCGACAAAATTATAAAAGGAAATGCACGTACGCAATACGCACGCGCACATTTTTACGAAGTGTTTCCTAAAAACAGGCAAAAAATTTACAAAGTGTTACACCTCAAATGCAAAATTTTTACGCAGACTCCCCTAAATAGATGATACTATCACTACATGCCATTTCCCGTTTCCGTCATTGGAACGTACGATATAGCCTTTCTTATGCAATAAATCCAATTGCTTCTGGATTGCAGAACGATTAATGCCTATCTTATCGCACAGTTCATTGATGGTCGTATCCGGCTCTTCCATTATGGTGCGTAGAATAGTAGGGGTGTTCGGACTGCGGAATGAGACTTTCTCGCCGTCGAACCACCATATATTATTATCGTGTTCTCGAACAAAAGCAATGTTCTGTTCTATCTCATCAGCCGTCAGTCGTTCGAAGTATTTCAAGAATAAAGGTGGTATTTTTTCACCTTTGAATGTATTTTTTGTTTCTTTGCATGCCAATTCACAACCTAAAATGGTATCAATATACCACTTATTTGGTGTTGTTTTGGGCAGCCCACCACTCGCTGGGAGTTTGACCTGTCTCGCGGAGGAAAGTGCGATAGAAAGCTTGGCGGGACGAGAAGCCGCAACCATGTTCGGCGATATCCTGTGCCGTCCACTCGGGATGCTCCATTTTCAGACGCTTTGCCTCTTCGATACGCAGTCTGTTCACCCATTGATAGAAACTACAACCATATTCGCTATTGATGAACCGGCTCAGATAGGTACGGTTGAGCGGCAGTACTTGACGTAAGTCGGTCAACTGGAAATCGGGATTGAGATACGGTCTCTCCTTTTCAAGCCAAGATTCCAGCGTAGCACGATAGGCGGCATATGGCTGTTCGATTTCGGTTGATTCCTCTTCTTGCGGTAATGTGCGCAGACGTTGCCACGGGTCTTTTCGGTAAAGAATCTGCTCTGTGCTATAGACGAGCATGACGATGACGAACCACTGTTGCGTGAATCCGCGCGTATGATCGTGCGCAATGCATATATTGACATAATTGATGCCGATGATGGCTAACATGATACAGTAGCGGATGATCCACTGCACATCCATATTGTCCAAGGTTGAGAAATTATCCTCGCACCATTTCTGGTACTCGCGTATATGCGTAAGCACCATTATCAGCAGCGCATACGGATAGAGCGCTATCAACAGCCGTAGACTGAAAGGAATCACATAGTCCAATGCTACCAGCACAATCATCGGCAACAACTGCCACGCCACGACCTTCCACGTCAGCCATCCCGGACGAAGGGTCTCGGTTGGATACAGCACCATCACCCATCCTAACAGATTACCGATCAGCAGTTCATACGCCGTGATATGCTCGGCACCCATGTTCATCACCTGCATCGGGGCGATCGCGTAACAGACAAAATAAGACAGATCGCCCAAGCCCCATATCAACAACGCATATCCCCACGCACGCCGAATACGCAAGTGCTCCACATGACGGAAGGTAATCCACGCGCAGGCAAAAGCTGCCGTGAACGTACCTACATTGAACGCCGGCGTGAGAATAGTATCATATATATTATCCGGTATAAACCGCGACAGGTATGTACTCAGCACCGTCAGCGCTACCATCACCACGCCGAAAAGTACTTCCGACTTGTAATTATACCATATGTTACGCACTGCATTACCCATAATCGGCGGCAAAGGTACAAAAAAATTTTTATATACGCAAATAAAAAAGAAGGATAATTCTTGCACATGTCAAAAAAAAGCATTAATTTTGCAGCGCAAAATTGGGAATATGAAAAAGATAGTATTTGTAATAGTAGCGACGATGGTGGTCGCGAGTGCGTCGGCAGACGTGAAGACATTCTTTACCGGTATCGGTGAGAAAGTGATGAACGTAGAGAAGACGGTGGAAGGCAAAGTGAAGGAAAAAGCCGCACAGGTGGAGGGCAAGGTGAGCCCGGCCATCACGGATATGAAATTAGAGGCGGCGGCGTTCAAAGAGCGATGGCAGCAGGATTCAATCATGGGTCCGGTGGTGCGCAGTTATATGAACGACACGGTGATGGTGTGGTTCCTATTTGACCGCCATTTTGTGCGGGAGGTGAACAGTTATGGCGAGGCGCAGCATACGCTGTCTCCGGCACATTTCAGTGCGCCGGATGCCGAAGAGGGTGAGCATGCGTTCATCGGGACGACGACGGTGCTGGGGCAAGGGCAGTATTACTTCTCGAAGGATTATGGGCAGTTGCGCGTAAAGACCGAGGGGAGAGAGGCGCCGTATGTGCTGCGAGAGACACCGCTACAAACACTTACTCCGCTAAGTAAATAATAAAAAAATTAAGGATAAGAAGAAACTTTGGTGGAAGGTGCCGGTATGGACGATAGGCGTGCTGCTGGGCCTTTTGATGCTGCTACTAGTGATAGTAGTGAGCGTGATCTATATTCCTCCGCTGCGTAAGATGGCGTTCGAGAAAGGACTGGCCATCGCGCGGGAGAAGACGGGATATGACATCGAAGTGGGCGATATATACCTCTCGCCCTTCCATCACTCGCCGCTGGTGTTCTACCGCGCATGGCGGGGATGGGAAGACCTGCCGGTGGAGGTAAACATCGATGAGCTCTTCATCGGTCACCGCGGGCAGGACACGCTGATATACACCCATTGTTTACGATTACATGCCACAGCACTGACGACTCAAGGTACGGATGAGCTGTTGGCCGTTCCGATCGTAGTGGACCGGCTGCACCTGGACACGACGACGTTCCATTCCGACAGTCTGATTGAGACAGTAGGTATTGACGCTATCGTCGGTCAGTTGGCGCTGACGAGTCCGGGCGTGAACATCAAGAGAGGTGAGTACCCGCTGCACGGCTTGCGATTACACGACGCGTACGTAGGAGTCGATCTGCGGGAGGCGCCGGTGGACTCGACGGCGATAGACACGACGGCTGTGGACACGCCGGAAGAGGAGCCGGAAGAGCCGACGCTGTTGGCTTTCGACGTGCCGGACGGCGAGATGAAGAACGTGCGGTTCCGGTTGACACCGGTGGGGCTGGATATATCCGTCGCTTCGCTGAAGACGAACGTGTTAGCGGACGTGAGCGGCAATATCTACGATGCCCGTCGGTTGGATGTAGGCGACCTGCGGCTGTCGGTGAACGAGTTCGAGTTACCGCTGGACACGGTGTATGGTTCAGCGAAGGTGGATCTGAACACGCAGTTGATCACCGGCGGCGGTCTGCACACGCGTTCGCGTGACATAGGCGCCGCAGCGAACCTGGATGTGAGTGACATGAACCTGGAGACGATGCGTGTAGATGTAGCCGGCGATGCTGACTACCAAGGCAACACGGCGCAGTTAAAAGGCTATTATAACATCGAGCAAGAAGAGAGCGACGTCCATGTGCACCTGAAAGACTTCGTCTATGCAGACTATGATCTGTCCGGGACGGATGTGCACCTGACGACCAACGAGGCCGCCACCGTGGATGTGAAGGCGAACAACCTGGCGATGGCGGTGCGCGTGAACGGACAGGGTCTGACGGTGATCGACTCGATTCTGCCGCTGATAGACATCATCGGTGACACAGCGGTGATAGGTCCCATCACGGATCTGTCCGACCTGACGAAGATCGATACGCTGCGCGAACGGATACCGGGCATGAAGGCCGATATTGCCTTGGCGCACGGCAGTCCGATACAGCATCTCTTGGACGAGATGGGCATAGACATCCGGAGCGTGGATCTGCATATGCGTTCCGACGCGGAGGAGACGGGTTTGAGTGTAGATGCGTCCGTACCGGATATAGAGACGAATGCGGCGCTGCGTGTAGCGATGCGCGACAAGAGCACACGTGTGTCGCTGGACGCAGGCAGCGAAATTACCGACGGTGTGGCGACGATGAGTGACCTGCGTACGAACGCGGCGCTGGTGTTCGCCGTCGAGCGGAACGAGAACGAGTTCAACGGTTCCGGACGACTGAAGTTGGATGATCTGTCGTTAGGCGATATGGATTTCGGCGACCGGTCGGTGACGATGGCTATTGCCCGCTCGGACGAACATCCGAACGGTCTCCGCGCGGACGTGCAGTCGGACGACATCCCGCTGGCGCTGGTGGACGGTATGCTCCAAATGGAGGATATAGACATGAAGGGATCTGTCCGTGCGCAGGCGACGATAGACGGTCTGCCGAACAAAATAGATATCTCCGCGGAGGTGATGCCGATGAAAGTGTCGGCGCGGTACAAGCCGGAGGACATACAGATCGGTCTGGGCGGGACCCCGATCGTGATGCAGCATAACAAAGTGAACCTGAACGGTCTGCCGGTCTATGGTGCGGACAGCACGTATATGTCGCTGACCGGCGGTCTGGATCTGGATGCGATGCGGTTGGATGTCGCACTGGCGGCGGACAGTTTTGCTCCGGTGAAACTGGAGAAAGACGGCTTGTTACCCGTTCACGGCGATCTGGCGACGGATATAGCAGGTACGGTGAGCGGTCCTCTGGACAGCATCGTGGCTGACGTAGCGATCACCATCCTACCGACGACCGACCTCACCTACCCCATCGATAAAAAGAACCTGGCGCAAGTGAAGCCGTACGGCACGGTGGAGGTGCGCTATGCGACGGCGGAGGACGATCCGCTGAGTCTGGGCGGTCAGGTGAACGTAGATAACGGTTTCATCCGCTATTCGCCCAAATGGTACCCGATCATGCCTTTCCATGTGGACTCCGGCAGTCATATCGCTTTCAACGGTCCGGTAGGTCAGACGATGCTGGATGTGTCGGCTTCGCAGCAAGTGAAATCCGACGTGGAGTCGCAGGGAGAAGAGACCCGTCGCGTGGATTTCCGAACCGGTGTGCGGATGCACGGCATGGTGGATTCGATCGGTCTGAACACGATCAGTTTCTTCCTGGAAGCCCCGGATGACGAGGAGGTGACGCAGGAGTTGGCGAAAATGGACGAAGAGACGCGTGAAGGTCTGGCGGCGACGCTGTTGGCAACGGGTATGTACGTAGGCGAGAGCAACGTAGCGGCACAACGCAGCGGGTACGCTTTCTCCTCCATCGTCAACAGCCGTATCAACGCGGCGATGGCCAATTCGAAATTAGGCAAGGTAGTCGATATCGATATCAGCAGTGCGCAGACCGAGCACGCCAAGGGTCGGACGAATGACCTGAATGTAGCGATCAGCAAGTCGTTCTTCAAAGACCGGCTGCGCATCACGGTGGGTTCGACCTTCACAGACAACCCGGAGGTGAACCAGAGCAGCGGATTGCTGAACAGCCTGTCCGCCGAGTACAAGCTGACCAAGAACGGCGACGTAGCGCTCCGTCTCTACACGCAGCGCGATTATAACAATGTGTTCGAAGGCGAGTTATACAAAGCGGGTCTGAGCGTACGTGCCGCGAAAGAATGGCGTCAACCGAAGATCACTGCTCTGGACACCATCTACCGCACCTACGGGTTGACGGCGGATGCCGGTGTGGCGTATCGGTCGAACAACAGTATCGGTCCGGATGTGACGCTTAAGTCGACGATGAAGAACCTGTTAGGCAAAGGCGAGACGTTCACTATCAAGGGCAACGGCGCCTATTACTGGGCGCTGCGCAACCGTCATCCGGGAGACCCGAAGAAGACCGACACGTATAAGTTCGGTATCCATACCTCGCTCGTCTTCCCGTACCTGCACTGGACCGGCGACAACAACCCCGACGGCGACACGCGCTATACGCTGGGCTACCAATACGAGAACATCGCCGGCGGCTACGGCATCCATAAGATGTCGGGGTCGTTCACCTATTTCATCGAGGGTTCGCGGTATATCACGCATGCGTTCACTCCGTTCTCGCTGTCGGTAGTAAGGATGAAAGCGGAGTCGGACAGTCTGATGGACAAGGCGGCAGAGTATCCGCAGTTGATCAAGCTGCTTGCCAGCAATGAGTTCGTGCCGTCCATCGGGTATAACTTCATCTATAACGACTATCGCTCGAAGCGCGCGGTGAACACGATGCTGGATCTGGGCGTGAAGGAGTCCGGCAACCTGATCAACGCCATCTACTGCGCCTTCGGCTATAAATGGAACGACAAGGATAAACCCTTAGGGTCCATCACGTTCAACCAGTTCGTGAAGGTGAGCGCAGAGTTGCGTAACAAATTCAATATCACCGATAAGGTCTGCATCGCCACGCGTCTGTTTGCCGGCGCAAACATACCGTTAGGTAACTCGCAAGTAGCTCCCTTATCCGAAGCGTTCTATGCCGGCGGTCCGAACAGCATGCGTGCCGCATCGCCGTATGCGTACGGTCCGGGTAATTTCTATTCGGATAAATACAACCAGCATTTCTTCCATGCCGGCGATGTGAAGTTAGAAGGTAATTTCGAGTTGCGCTTCCCGATCGTATGGAAGTTATACGGCGCGGCGTTCCTGGATGCCGGCAACGTATGGAACTGGTACAGCGCGGACAAGCTGTTCAAAGAAGCGGGATTCCCGGATTATGTGGAGCGGTTGCAGCTGCACAGCGAGTTATACGACGGTATCCTCGACAACCCGGAGTTACTCAACCAGATCGCCTTGGGTACAGGTACCGGTTTCCGTCTCGATCTGGACGGTCTGGTGATCCGACTCGATATCGGCGTAGCTATCCATGCGCCGTACCAGACCTACCGCTACGACAAAGAGGGTAAGCCGGACAAGTCGCAGCCTATCACTACGTATTTCAATATCCCGTCCGCGCTGGACGCTATCCGTATCAATTTCGGAATCGGATATCCGTTCTAATCCAAGAGAAGAGTTACAGTTCGACGATCTCGCCTTTCTCAGGTACGGAGATGTTTTGGAACCCGGCTTCGGTCAGGTGGTCTTTGTATGCCTCCGCCGCGGTCTGCTCGCCATGGACGACGAAGACGCGCTGTACCTGGTTCACCTGCAGGCTACGGGTGATATAATCGATCATCTCGCGGTAGTCGCCGTGTCCGGAGAAGCCTTCAATCTTGGTGATCTGCGCTTTGATACGGCGGTCGAGACCGAAGATAGAGATCCACTGCAGGCCGGGTTGCTGGATGCGTGCACCGAGGGTCGTCGGTTCGCAATAACCGACGATGAGGATCGTGCATCGCGGGTCGGAGATATGATTCGCGACGTGGTGCTTGATACGTCCGGCCTCCAACATGCCGGAAGCAGAGATGATGATACAGGGTTCGTCCTTATGGTTCAGCGCCTTCGACTCGCTGATGTCGGTGATATACCGAAGGGTGTTGAAGCCGAAGGGATCGGGGTCGAAACGCATGGTGTCGCGCACTTCGTCCGACAGCTCGTCCGGGTACATACGGAAGATCTGGGTGGCATTGGTGGACATCGGTGAGTCCACATAAACCGGTATCTGCGGCAGCCGTCCGTCGTTATAGAGTTGGTTGAGGACATAGACGATCTCCTGGGTACGTCCGACGGAGAAAGAGGGGATGAGCAGTTGGCCTTTGCGATAGACGCAGGTGTCCTCTACGACGCCTAACAGTTCCTCTTCGGTCACCATCTGCTCGTCGTGTAGGCGGTCACCGTAAGTCGATTCACAGATGAGATAGTCGCACTGCGGGAAGAGTTGCGGTTCCGGAAGGATATGACAGTGTTTACGGCCGATGTCGCCGGTATAAGCGACTCTTTTCCAGCGGCCTTCTTCGTAGATTTCGAGGGAGCAGATAGCGCCGCCGAGCATGTGACCGGAGTTGGTGAAGGTGAGCAGCACGTCGTCAAAGAGCCGGAAGCGACGATCGTAGCCGTAGGTGACGAAATGCTTCATTGCGCGATTGACATCATTCTGGTTATAGAGCGGTTCGACGAAGTATTTCTTTCCTTTCTCCTTATGGGGGTTCTGGCGGTCGATCTTCTTATTATAGGTGCGCACATCCTGCTCTTGGATGAACGCGGTGTCGGCGAGCATGAGGGCACACAGGTCGCGCGTCGCCGGCGTGCAGTAGATATCGCCCTTGAAGCCCATCTTCACGATATACGGGATGAGACCGGAATGATCGATATGGGCATGCGAGAGGACGACACAGTCCAGTTGCGCCGGATCAAACCCGAGGTCGCGGTTAGCGGCATCGGTCTCCATACCTTTACCTTGGTACATACCGCAATCGAGGAGGATGGTATGCCCCGAATCGGTGGTGATAAGATGTTTGCTGCCCGTCACTTCGCGGGTGGCGCCTAAGAACTGTATTTTCATGGTGGGTGTACGGTGTAAGGTGTACGGTGTAAGGTGTACGGTGTATTAGGAGAGGTCGTAGCCGTAGTGTTTGAGGCGGCCGGTGTTGGAGCGCCAGTCTTTATCTACCTTGACGAAGAGCTGGAGGAAGACAGGTTTTTGGAAGAACTCCTCGATATCCTTTCGTGCCAAAGATCCGACCCGCTTGAGGGCAGATCCGGCTTTGCCGATGAGGATACCTTTCTGCGACTCGCGTTCGCAGTAGATGACGGCATTGATGCGGATGATATGTTCTTTTTCATGAAAAGACTCCACTTCGACCTCGACGGAATACGGTATCTCCTTGTCGTAGGTGAGCAGGATCTTCTCACGTATGATCTCGTTGACAAAGAAGCGTTCGGACTTATCGGTTAGTTGGTCTTTGGGGAAGAAGGGTTCACCGATAGGCAGGGCCTCTTTGATGGCATCGAAGAGTTGTGCGACGCCGAAGCGCTCTTGCGCCGAGATGGGGAAGATCTCTGCTTGCGGCAGTTGGGAATGCCAGAAAGCGACGAGGTTCTCCAGCGTCTCTTGGGTGGTGAGATCTATCTTGTTAATAACAAGGAACACGCGCGTGCCCGCGCACGCCAAACGCTTCACTTTCTCCACAAAATCCGCATTGCGGTCGATGGTATCCTGCGGTTCGGTGACATACAGCAGCACGTCGGCATCGACGAGGGCCGAGCGCGAGAACTCCAGCATCTTCTCCTGCAAGCGATAGTTAGGAGAGAGAACTCCCGGAGTGTCTGAATAGACCATCTGGAAGTCCTCTCCGTTCACTATACCTAAGATACGATGGCGGGTGGTTTGCGCCTTCGATGTGATGATCGAGAGGCGCTCCCCCACCAATGCATTCATCAGGGTCGATTTGCCCACATTGGGGTTACCGACGATGTTGACAAATCCGCTTCTATGCTTACATGACTGCGTCATAGAGTTCATCTACAGAGTTGAAGAGCTTAGCCGGTGACAGTTTGGTTACCTTGCAACCCAGTTTCTTCTCGATCTCCTTGAGGTTGATCTTCTTCGGGTCACCCATCATAACGATGGTCATCGGTTTGCCTTTGATATTCTCGTTGTAGAACGATACGATATCCTCGATGGTCAACGCATCGATAGCAGCTTTGTTGACCTTAGCCGGGTCCTCTTTGTAACCCAGACGTTGCCAGTACTCGAAGGTCGACGCTTTACCACGCATAGACGGTTTAGCGGTCTGACCGGCTTGACGCAAAGCAGCACGAAGTGCTTCCATGTTCGTCGAGTCAACAGGCATATCGTTGATGATATCCATGTAAGCGCTGATCGCATCTACGACCTTGTCGCTCTGGGTGCCGATATATCCGTAGAAATAGCACTCTTTACCCGGCAGACTCGGTGTACGATCGACACCGTAAGCGGTGTAAGCCATGGAGCGTTTCTCGCGGATCTCATACATGATAAGACCTGTGAAGCCACCGGACATATACTGGTTGAACGCATCCGACTTGACGTCCGAAGCGATGTCATACGGACGACCGTTGATATAGAAATAGAGGTCAGCCTGCTGTACATTGCTGTTCGGCAAGAAGAGGATGGTCGGTTTCTCATACGTCTGACGATCCTTGATGAACGGCGAGTTGGACGCCTTCATACCTTCGGTCAGCGGCAGTTCGGGTACAAGTTGCTCCGGCGTGAGCGTACCGCAGTAGTACACATCGAGCGCGTAGGTACGAGCGGATGCTACGAGGCGCTGTACCTGTACACCATCGAGATTCCAGATATCGATGAACTTCACCTCGTCGAGGTAAGACGATTTCTTACCATACAACGCATATTGGAGCAATGCGGATTTCTGTACGGCTGTACGTTTCTGACGGCTGAGACGGCTGAAGAACTCCGATCCCTTGATAGCATCCAACTGCTTCTGCTCGAGATACGGCATCAATAGTTGACGGTTCACGAGGTTCATAACTTTATTCATGTTTCCGTCCTCACCGGAGATGGAGATCGTGAAATACGAATCACTGCATCCGTAGGAAACAGAAGCTCCGAGTTCAGCCAGCTGTACTTTGAAATCCTCACCCTTGATAGCAGGGTTACCCATCACACCGGCGTCATCCATCAGAGCCGTAGCGTACGGCAACATCGGCATCTCGTGCTCACCTACACCGTAGCGGAGCGTCAACGTGAAGACGTCATTCTTCGTATTCGGCGTGTAGTGGAGCGTGATGTTCTCATCCAGTTTCTTCACCTGTACATCGTTGAAATCATTGAAAGTCTGCTTCATAGCAGCCTTAGGCAGTTGCTTGAACGCACGTGCATAATCGGTCTCAGCATGCGAGGGCTCTACCGGCTTGATGTTCGGTTTCGGCAGGGTTTTTGCCTTCGGAGTCTTGGTGTCCTCATCGAACGAGATGGTCATATACGGTGCATCGAAATATTTCTTTGCTACGCGTGCGATCTCCTCCTTGGTGAGGGCCTGGATCTTCGCATTCTGGGTGAAGATATCATCGGTCGGTTTGCCATAGGTGAAGGCATCTACGAGCGCACTCATCTTAGTCGACGGGCTCTCTTCCGCCACTTTCTCCGATTGCGCATACATACGCTTTACGTTCGCGATGAGGTCATCGTCGATATCGCCTCTCTTGATCTTCTCAACCTCTTTCATGACGATAGCGTGGGTCGCCTTGTCGGATTCGAACATCTGCTGGTTAGCATCATAGTACGGTACCGCCGCGATGAGGATGCGACCGGAGTTACGGCGAGCGTCGCTGTACGCGAAGGCTTGCGATACATCACCCTTGGTGTTGATCTTATCCAACAGACCGATCTGGCCATTATAGAGCAATGCGCATACGAAATCCAGTACATCCTGGTCCGGATCGCCTTCCTTCACGCCGTTGTAGATCCATGCCACCTGCGGGTTATAACCAAGGTTATAGTGCTTGGACGGGTTGCCGGCGAAAGAAACCTCCGGATACGTCGGACGCTCGGGCAGCGGTTTCGCTTCCAGACGGCTGAACGTCTCCTGGATCATCGGTTTGGCGATCTCCGAATCGAAGTCACCTACGATGATAAGCGCCATGTTGTTAGGCACATACCAGGTATCGTAAAACTCGATCAGTTTCGACAGACGCGGGTTCTTCAAATGCTCCGGAAGGCCGATGACGTCACGCTCATAAGGGCTGCCTTTGTAGATATCTGCAAAGAGCTGTTTCTGCACTTGCGACGAAGGATCGTTCGCATACATGTTATACTCCTCGAACACATTCTCCAACTCGGCTTGGAACGTACGGAAGACCGGATGGATCAGACGATCGGAGAAGATCGTCAACCAGCGGTACATCTCGGATGCCGGGAAGGTGTTATGATACGCCGTGAGGTCATACGAGGTGTACGCATTCACACCTTCTGCACCGATAAGGTCGAGCAGGACGAAGAAGTCCTCCAGCGACGATATCTTCGCTTGACGCATCGAAGCCTCGTTGATCTGGGTAGCCAGTTGCTCACGTACTTTCGGATCGGTGGCATCACTGTACTGGTCGTAGAGCGCGATGATCGAGTCATAGATCGGTTTCTCTTGCTCCCAATCCAATGCACCGATACGACGCGTACCCTTGAAGAGCATGTGCTCCAGGTAGTGAGCCAAACCGGTGTATTCCGCCGGTTCATCTACTGCACCGGCACGAACCACGATGTAACCCTCTACATCCGGCGCTTCATGGTCTTCCCACAACATCACCGTCAGGCCGTTGTCTAACTTGTACTCCGTCAATCCCTCACGGGTCAAAGCGGAGCATACTGCGATGCTGCTTATCAGCAGCAAAGCGCTTAGTAAAATCTTTTTCATACTTTTAATTAATTACGTTATTACGTTATCACGTTATCACGAAGAGGTTTACCATTCGAGGAGGACCTTGCCGCACTGGCCGCTAACCATGACATCGAAGCCTTTCTGGAAGTCATCGAACTTAAAGCGGTGTGTGATGACAGGCGAGAGGTCGAGTCCACCGAGCAACATCTGCTCCATTTGGTACCAGGTCTCCCACATACGGCGGCCGGTGATACCTTTGATCGTCAGGGCGTTGAAGATCACATCGGACCAGTTCACTTGCGTCTCCGACGGCAGGATACCCAGTTGGGCGATGTTAGCGCCTTTGTACATATGAGCGATCATGTCATTGAAGGCAGCCGGTGCACCGGACATCTCGAGTCCTACATCGAAGCCTTTGATACCGAGTTGCTCCATCGCGCCTTGCACCGTCTCGCCTTTCGATCCGTCCACCGTGAGGGTGGCACCCATCTTCTTGGCGATCTCCAGTCGCAAGGGGTTAATGTC
>JAFXYK010000077.1 GCA_017541805.1 Paludibacteraceae bacterium | reverse complement strand
TCATCAAGGGCTTCGCAATCCCCCATACTTCTGATGAGTCGCAAACAACGTTAATAAACGCCTTTTAATATGTCCTTGCTTTATTTTTATGCTGTCAAGGCCAGCAGTATTTTCTAACGTTCCGCGGCAAGCGACGGTAATATATTATGCTTCTAAGAGGTATTCAGGTGAGATGTCTAATTTGCCATCCAACCAACTAACCGTCCAACCGTCCAATTGAAACTGGCTGAAAAGTTGTTTATCCTTCAATGAAGCAAATAGCGGATGAGACGCAATGTAGTCTTTTGCATCGAACACCTTTATTTTTCCATTGGAGAACGTCAACTCTAAACGGTATTCTCCTAAGTACTTAGCATTTGTAATCCAAACAAGTTCCATGTTAATCAAGGGGTTTAATGTTAATAATTTCCTCGCCCTTCTCCATCCGCAGCCAGTTCTGCTTCAGGTCTTCCTTATGCTGATCATACCATTCGTACACAAGGCTGACCACTCTTCTGGGCAAGTTACCGTTAATCTCACCGGTATTAATATCCATCGTGGCACGAAAATCATTATATCGGATATGGAAATGCGGAGGGTTATGCTCCGAATTATACATCGTAATAATTATTCCGTAAAAGCGACTAATTTCTGGCATAATAGTTTGTTGTTTTGATTTTGCGCTGCAAAATTACACAAAAAAAATGACATATGCAAGAAAAAGGGAGAAAAAAAATGTGGGCACCGGATAAAATCCGCCTACACCGCGAGCCCACACACTAAACAACAGAAAATTAAGAAAAAATATGTGCGCGCTTGCATATATCAAAAAATTGTTGTAAATTTGCACCGCAAATTGAAAATATACTATGAAACGAACAATCTCCATTTTACTTTTGTGTGTATGCGCATGCGCGTATTCGTTACCTGCCCTTGCATGGGGCCAGGAAGGTCATCGAATTATTGCGAAAATCGCCTATGACAATCTGAATCGCAAGGCGAAGAAGCATATAGATGCCTTATTAGGAGACCGAGGTATGATCTATCATGCCAACTGGGCGGACGAGATCAAGAGCGACAACATCTATCCGGAGAGCATCAAAGACGGATGGCACTTCCAGGACTTTGAATCGGGCCTGAGTGACAGTCTCGTGGCTGATGCGCTGGTTCACTATCGGTCAGAGGGCGGCAACCTGTACCGCGTGTTGGATTCGCTGGAGGTAGAGATGGCCGGAGAGAAAGTGACGCGCGCCAATGCGATCCATATCATGCGTTTCCTGATTCACCTCAACGGCGACCGTTATTGTCCGATGCACATGGCGCACATGGATGACAAGGGCGGCAATGCGGTGAAGATGAAATGGTTCGGACGCGAGACCAACCTGCATACCGTTTGGGACACGAAGCTCATCGAGTCGCAGGGTTACAGCTACACCGAGTACGCCGAGATGCTCCAAGACACATACAAGGACATCAAAAAACGGGTAGAGCAAGCATCGGACGAACAACTCCTCATCGAGTCCTATCATCTGACCGAAGCCATCTATAAATACCAGGAGATATGGGACGGCAACACCTACCATTATATCTACACCTGGCGCCAGCCGATGGAGCGGCAGTTATATATCGCCGGTATTCGTTTAGCACAATTCTTAAACAATCTCTATAAATGAAAAAATTTATCACCTTCCTTCTCTGCCTGGGAGCCTCAGCTATGCTGATGGCAGAACAGAAAGTGACAGGTAGTGTCTATGATGCCGTTACCGGCGAACCGCTCATCGGTGTGTCGGTGGTAGAGAAAGGCACTACCAACGGTGTTATCACCGACCTGGACGGCAACTTCACCTTCACGGTGCAAGAGGGTGCCAAGTTACAGTGCTCGTACGTAGGTTACATGACGATTGAGATCAAAGCCCGCAGCGGCGATGTAGGTCGTGTACTGATGGAGCCGGAGACCTTCACGTTGGAAGACGTCACGATCACCGGTCAGTTAGCGCGCACGCAGCAGACACCGGTCGCCGTGAGTCAAGTGTCGGCGCTGGATATCGAGGAGCGTCTGGCCGGACAGGAGTTTCCCGAAGTGCTGAAGAACACCCCCGGTGTGCATGCCAACGGTAACGGTGGCGGCTGGGGCGACTCGGAGATCTGGATGCGCGGTTTCGACAACACGAACGTAGCTACGATGATCAACGGTGTGCCGATGAACGATATGGAAGGCGGTACGATATACTGGTCCAACTGGCAAGGTCTGGCGGATGTGACAAGTGTGATGCAGACCCAACGTGGTATGGGTGCGGCCAAGCTTTCGGCCCCGACCGTCGGCGGTACGATCAACATCGTCACCCGCGGTATTGATGCGAAGAGAGGCGGAACGATCCTGTACTCCTTAGGTAACGACAACGCCAACAAACTGGCTTTCTCTGTCAGCACCGGTCTGACCAAACATAACTGGGCGATCACCGTATTGGGTTCGAAGACCTGGGGTGACGGTTATATCCAGGGAACGGGTTACAGCGGATACAGTTATTTCGTCAATATCTCCAAGCGTATCAATGACTCGCACCAGTTATCCTTGACCGGTTTCGGAGCACCGCAGCAACACTGGACCCGTCCTTCGGGTAGCAGCGGTGCGTTAACCTTGGCGGAATGGAACAACGTGAAGAAATACATGACTAACGGCATGGATTACCGCCGTTTCAACCCCTCTTACGGTTACGACCACAAAGGTCAACAGAAAGGAACGAACTACAACCAATATCACAAACCGCACATCTCGCTGAACCACGTATGGCAGATCGACTATAAGTCGTCCCTCTCCACCGCAGTGTATGTGTCTATCGGACGTGGTTTCGGTAACACAGCCGAAGCGAGTCCGTATTCGCAGTACTCCTACTCGGATCTGACCCGCGGTGCGTATAACGGTGTGCTGACCACTACTTTCCGCCGCGAAGACGGTTCGTTCGACATCGCGGCTGTAGAAGATATCAATGCGACTTCTCAGTCGGGTTCGCAACTGATCATCGCCGAGAACCGCAACGATCATAACTGGTACGGTTTGGTTTCGACGTATAACAACAAGTTCCTCCAAGGGCAGTTGGAATTAACCGCCGGTCTGGATTTGCGTTACTACCAGGGTATCCACAGCGCCGTTATCTCGGACCTGCTGTCCGGTGAGTACTTCATCGATGCGACGCGCGCCAACTCCGTCAACCCGGAGAATAACTGCCATCGTAATGACCCACAATGGACATACCAGAAGCAGAACGTAGGCGACATCGTTTATCGTGACTACACGGGCCATGTGATGCAAGAAGGTATCTTCGGTACGTTGGAGTACACCTCTAAGTTCGGCCTCTCGGCCTTCGTGAATGCTTCGTTGGCCCGTACTGACTACTGGCGTGTGGACCGCTTCTATTACGACGAGGCACACCAGAAATCCGACGTGATCGGTTTCTTCGGCGGCACGATCAAAGGTGGTGTGAACTACAACATCAACCCCCATCATAATGTCTTTCTCAATGCCGGTTTCATCAGTCGTGCACCTAAGTTCAACGGTGCCTTCATGACCTCGAACACCTCGCACGCGTTCAACAGGAACGCGAAGAACGAGAAGATCGCGTCGGTAGAGATCGGTTACGGTTTCCACAACGAATATGTGAACGTAGCGGTGAACGCTTACTACACACGCTGGATGGACAAGACGATGAGTCGCTCCACAACGCTGGGTGACCAGTCGAACGGATACATCAACATGAACGGCGTCGGTGCCCAACACATGGGTCTGGAGTTCGAAGCCAAAGCACGTCCGACGAAATGGTTGGAGATCAACGCGATGTTGTCGTTAGGCGACTGGCGTTGGAAAGGTAAAGACGTAATCGGCTATGTGTTCGACGAACACGGTAACGCCGTGACCGCGGATGGCAAGCAGACCACCCCGTACAGCACGGAGGAAGGTAAAGAGCACGCATGGGCGATGATCGACGTGGAGAACATCCGCGTGGGCGGTCAGGCACAGACTACTGCGGCGCTCGGTGTTCTCTTCAAGCCGTTCAAAGGTTTCCGTATCGGCGGTGAATATACGCTGTACGACCGTAACTACAGTTACTACTCGTTCTCGGGTTCCAACCTCGTGACCGGCAAGACCGTACATATCGTAGAACCGTACCGCTGCCCGATAGGCGGCACACTCGACATACGCGCCAGCTACTCGTTTGACATGGGTCCGCTCCGCGCAACTCTCGCCGCGAACATGACCAACGTGCTCGACCAGCATCATATTGAGAAAGCATGGTCCGCATCGACCGTCACACAGACCGTGGCCGAGAATACGAAGGATAATATCTATTTCTTCTACAACAAAGGTCGCCAGTGGAACGTACGTCTTAAACTTCAATTCTAAGCAATTATGAAAGCAAAATATATTTTCGGCATCATCGCCTTTACTGCCAGTTTAACTGCATGTACGAACTATTTCGATGAGCATTTCCTGGACAACGGTCATCAACCGGTGGTCGATGTGCGCTCCGGAATGACCTATGAACTGACGGACGACGACTACAAGATGGTCACCACGTATAAGGAGAATATCGAGAAAGCGCTGGCGCTTGACCCGGTAGATTCAACCGGTCTGCAAGAGTTGCTCAATATCGCCAAAGAGAAATCGTTCACCGAGACGGCTTCGGCAGATATGTACGTTCCGGCACTGTTGGGCGAGAAATTCCCTTATCTGGACAACGGAACGACCTGCGACGTAAGTTACACGATGCGCGAAGGCAAGTCGGACCGCGTGAATGAGTTCATCGGTGCGCAAGGTTTTGCGCTGACCGTGGACGACTACGAGACGATTTGGCAGAAACGCGGTGTGAGTTACCTGACCCCGGCTACTCTGCCCAATATACCGGCGTTCTTAACCGGTAAGTTATCGGCCGCCAAGATCAGTCAGATCGCCCTGATCTCCTATGTATACAGCGAAGACGAACCCGATCCGTCGGAGATGTCGGATTTCCTGCCGTATGAACTGACGCTGAGCGAACTGCTCGTCTTCCCGGATACCAAACGTCACCTGATTCACGGATATGTGGGTGAAGTGAAGTCGGCTATCTCCGGTCGTTTCTATATGGTGGACGGCGAGGCCAGCATCTACGTCTATGGTCTGACCGACGAGGACGGCAATAAGATTTGGAAAGAGAAAGGTATTCAGACCGGCGACGCTATCAGTATCATCGGTCGCTACTCCGAAGAGACCGGTACGCCGCAGATCTTGGATGCGATCTATGTCGATCACTCCACACCTGCTCCGGCGCCAAAGCGTGCTAAGAAAGCACGTCATTTCGAGGTAGTGAACGCGCTGTATCAACTGACCGACGAAGGATGGGTTCCGTATGAGAAAGAGCAGTTGAAAGCCGGTTTCGCCTTGCCGCAGAGCGTCTATGATGCGGCAGGCGTGACACAGATCACCGACATGGACATCATCCTCAAATATCTGCAGATGGCCTATCCGTATGCAGCAGAGAAAGATATCTATCTGGTGGCGTACATGGGTAAGAACGGCGCTACGGCCGATGAATGGGTCTTCGACGGTACGGATTTCGTTCTCAGCACGGGTTATATCACCGAGACGATGTCGTTTGAGGTGAAGAACAATAAATGGATTGCCAACATATCCACTTACCTGCAGGCGAAGTTTGTAGGCGAAGGTCCGGGTAAGTTCACGATTCATCACGTGTCGTTGGACGGTCTGAACTATATCTGGCGTTACCAGGCGGCGTATGGTATGACCGCTTCGGCTTACGTGAGCGGTACTAACCACCGCGTAGAAGACTGGCTGATCTCGCCGAAGATCCGTTTGAAGAAAAGCGTTCAACCGCAACTGACCTTCATGCAGGCGGTACGCTACGGTAACGTGAAGGACAACCCGAAATGGTTGACCGTTTGGGTAACCAATAACTTCACCGGCGACGTACAGACCACCGAGTGGAAACAACTGACATGGAACGCCGAACTGCCCGACGGCAGCAACTGGGTATTCCAGTCTTCGGGTATCTTCGACCTGAGCGAATACAACGGTCAGACCATCGTACTCGGTTTCCGCTACAACACCAATATTGACGGTATTGATGTTCCTTCTGCACCGACTTGGGAGATTCAAGATCTGCTGGTAGCCGAACCGGCAGAAGATGAGGGAGGAGAAGGAAGTGAAGAGTGAGAAAGTGAAAAGTGAAAAGTGAAAAAGTTAACAATATTCATTAACCAATTTTTAAGTAAAAGCTTATGAAAAAGATTTTTCTTTTGGGTGCAGCGCTTGTTGCTGCCATGACTATCAATGCACAAGATCCGATCGCAGCTACTTGCGCTGAAGCCGCTGCAGCTATGCCGGCACAGAGTGGTTCGGAGACCGAGAATGTGTACGCCGTTACAGGTTACATCACCAACACCAACGGTACGATCAGTAAAGGCCAACAGACCTTCTACATGGACGATGCAAAAGGTAGCAAAAAGACCCTGCAAGGTTACTGGTGCAACCTGCCGGCTGACGTAGTAGAGGCAGGACAACCGCTCAACGTAGGCGACAAGATCACCTTGACCGGTAAGATCCTGAACTACAACAACACCCCGGAGATCAAGAACGGTGATGTCGTTATCCTGGAGCGTGCTACCGTGAAGATTGACACCCTGAAGGCTTCCGTTTGTGAGGCATTGGAAGAAGGTGCTTCGCTTAACGCAGGTGACTACAGCGATGACGTATTCAAAGTGTACGGTCGCGTAAAAGGTCAGGACCAAGTGAATGCAAACGGCCAGCACACCTTCGAAATGGCTTGCGGCGAAGACATCTTCAAACCGTACAACTGCAACGGTGCAGAAGGTCTGGAACTGGGCAAGGGTGACTCGGTAGTAGTTATCGGCAAACTGTACAACTACAACGGTTTGATCGAGATCTCCAACGGTAAGGTAGAGCTCATCGAGAAGAGCCAGGAAGAGGAAGTAATCACCGAGGTGAACGTAGCAGGTGCTGTAGCTGTAGCGATGGCATTGGAAGCCGGCAAGACCACCGAGGATCGCTATGCTGTAACCGGTTATATCGATTCCATCGCCATTGAGTATAGCGAGCAATACAACAACATCTCGTTCTTCATGACCGATGATATGGCTAACCCGACCTATGATTTCGAGGCTTTCCGCGTTAAATGTACGGCTGACGAGGCTACTCAACTGGGTCTTGGCGCTAAGGTGAAAGTAACGGCTGCGCTGCAACACTACCACAAAGATGCAACCGATGAATTACCGGCTATCGACATGGCAGAGACCGCTGCAGGTGGTCTGTTGGAGATTATCGAGGCAGTTCCGGTTGAGGGCATCGAGAATATCGTACTGACCGAGAAAGCACAGAAAGTCGTTGTGGACGGTGTCGTTTATATCATCCGCGACAACAAACTGTTCAATGTACTGGGTACACAAGTTAAATAAAGGTGAAAGCTTATAGGTTTTTGACGATAGTAGGTTTATGTCTGTGCTCGCTTGTCGCGAGTGCAGGCACGAACCTGCAGATCTACTACGACTTCGGTAGTCTGGGGACGGCCTGTCCTAACCAACGTTCGAACCGCGTGACGACGACGCTGGAGCTCTTCTATGCGGATCCTTGGGGCAGTACCTTCGCGTTTGTGGATTTTGATTATAACATCCACCCCAATGACCCAAAGAACACCCCGTTCATGGCCTATACGGAGATCGCGCGCTGCCTGAATTTCTGGCACAACACGAAAGCCAAGGACCTGAGTGTACAAGTGGAGTATAACGGCGGTTTAGGACTCTATAAAGCCGGCGACGAGATTCACGGCTATGCCATCAGTCATGCGGCCTTAGTCGGTCTGAACTATTGTCTGCACACTGCGGATTACAAGAATATCTTCAACCTCGAACTGCTGTATAAATACATCGTCGATCCGGACAACGGCATTCATAACAAGGCGCCGCTGCAATTCACGTTTGTATGGGGTTGCGATGATTTCTGTACCGCTCCGGGTTTGCGTTTCTCCGGCTTCCTGGATATCTGGGGTGAGAAGATCGGCGGTGAACAATCGTTCCGTATCATCTCCGAACCGCAGTTATGGTACAACGTTGGACGTTGGTTCAAATGTCCGAACCTGAATATAGGCACGGAGATCGAGTTCAGTTATAACTTCGCCGGTCAAGGCTTCATGTGTAACCCCTGTCTGGGTATCAAATGGAATTTTGATTAATCGAGACCTCGAGATCTCGAAAAGAAAAGCGCCTCCGCTGTGGAGGCGCTTCGCTTTTATTGATGTTGCTCTCGTAAGAGATCGTTCACCGTCTTCACGGGGTTGAAGGTCGATACCGGCACTTCTACGAAGATGGTATTCCATTTCGCCATCGCACCGTTCCAGAGGCCCGGAAGTTCGAGCGCCAACAGTTCCTTACCGTCTTTACTCTTATTGGAGATGAAGCCGGTCTGCGGATCTACGTACTCGGGTAAGTTAAACGGTTTGCCTTCGTAATCGCGGATAGCACATACGAGGTCCACCGGGTTGAAATGGGTAGATTGTTTCATCAACTCCGGATCACTGATCTGGGTCGATTCGAGGATCTGGCAAGAGATAGAACCGTCTGCCTCGCGAACCAAGAACGGTCCACCACCGGGTTCACCCGTGTTCTTTACCACACCGCATACGCGGATAGGACGATTCAGTTGTGCACGCTCTTCGTCGCTCAGATTCGGGTTCTTCAGTGCCTCAAACACACGTTTCTGCTCGGTTACCAACACACCCGCGAGGATTTGTTTGTAACGAATCGTATCTTTCTTCAGACGATCGGGCACGACGTTGTCGATATTCTTGATGAAGACGATATCGGCATCCTGCTGATTCAGGTTCTCGATGAGCGCACCGTGTCCACCCGGACGGAAGAGCAACTTACCATCCTTCGTACGGAACGGCGTACCGTCGGGATTAGCAGCGATGGTATCCGTGCTCGGCAGCTGTTCCGAGAACGTCACGTCGTATTTGACATTATATTTATCTTCAAACTTCTTCAAGTTCTCAGCGATATGTTGACGGAACAAAGGCAGGTGGTCATGGCTGACCGTAAAATGGAGATAGGCCGTCGGCTTTTGACCGTCGGTTGCCGGAGCTACACAATACTGCGCAGCTTCCACGAGGTGCTCTAACGCCGGTGTACGCGCGCCGTCGCGGTATTTATGGAAGAGCAACAGGCCTTTCGGCAACTCTCCGTAGTGCATATCATTGAGCAAATAACGCACTGCATCCTGACCTTCCTTACCCGCCAACTGAGGACCGAAAGCGAACTTATCCTTGTTCGCCAGGAACTCCTGAATGAACGGGGTCTCAATACCATCCTCCAGGTACTGGAACAGGTTCTTGAACATACGGCTGGCAGCACCCGAAGCCGGCACGAACTTCAAGATCTTATGCCCCTCTTTAAGGTACTGCTCCCATGCAGCGATATACTCCTCCTGCTCAGCACGCTTCGGAGCCAAGATGCCCTTCTTAGTGGAAGCCGGTGCTACGATGTCTAACTCAGGAAAACCGTTACGGAAACACTCCAACTGAGCCTCCGCTTTCTCTACGGAAATGCCTCGCGCTTGTAATTGCTCAAGGTCTTGTGCACTAAAATTGTTCATGGTTATAATGGGTTAAAATACAATTCTGCTGCAAAAGTACTATTTTTTTTGCATATATGCAAATATTTTTGTAATTTTGCAACCGAAAAACAGCAACTTATCAACTTATCAACCTATAAACGGATAAAATATGATTCTAATAGCAGACAGTGGAAGCACGAAAGTGCACTGGTGTTTGGTCACCGCCAGCGGGCAATGTTCCGACGTGTTTACCGATGGCATCAACCCGCTTTTTCAGACGACCATCGCGATGCAGAACAGCATCAGCAACCAACTTCTTCCGCAGATAGCTCCGCTCCTTTGGGCCGGCACGCTGACCCATGTCTTCTTCTACGGCGCCGGTTGCACTCCGGAGAAGAAAGTGTTTGTGCAGAAAGCGCTGGAAGCGGTCTTCAAGAAAGCTGAAGTGCAGGTGGAATCCGACATGCTTGGTGCGGCACGTGGTCTGCTGGGTCACAACGCCGGTGTGGCGTGTATCTTAGGTACCGGTTCAGGTAGTTGTTTCTACAACGGCGAGAACATCGACTGGTGCGTTCCGTCATTGGGTTATATCCTTGGCGACGAAGGATCGGCGGCGGTGCTCGGTAAACGGTTGGTGGGTGATTTGCTCAAGAATCAGTTAGGCGATGACCTGAAGGAAGCTTTCTTCGCGGAATATGAGACTTCGATGGCCGATATCATCGAGAAAGTGTACCGTCAACCCTTCCCGAACCGTTTCCTGGCTAAACTTTCTAAGTTCTGCGCCGATCACATCGACGATCCACGCATTCATGATCTGGTCTATGACCATTTTGTGCAGTTCATTCGTCGTAACCTCGTGCAGTACAAGACTGACCAACCTGTCGGATTCGTGGGCTCGATCGCATACTATTACAAGCCTGTTTTAGAGGAAGCGATGAAGGCCGAAGGACTGCCGCTTGGCACCATTTTAAAAGATCCGATCGAAGGACTGAAAGAGTACCATAAAGACGCTATAATACCTACCACAGAATGATATCCACGTTTTATTTACCGGGCCGAGTATGCGGCACGAAAGCGATTAAAGAGATCGCACAGAAAGCGAATGAACCATACACGATGATCTGTCTCAAACCCGATATTGAATGGGTGTACTTGGGACAGGAGCGAATGGTGCAGGTGATGGAGATGACCGGCGCAACGATGGTCTATGCGGATCATTTCGCGAAGATCAACGAAGTGGTTACCGAAGCACCTGTAATCGACTATCAGATCGGCGCGTTGCGAGATGATTTTGATTTCGGTGCTGTTCTCCTTTGGAACACCGCAAAACTCCAAGCTCTCGTCGCACAAATGGACACGGAGTACGAGTTCGCCGGACTGTACGACTTGCGTTTGCGGGCAGAGAAACTCGAGCATATTCCTGAATACTTGTACTACGAAGTAGAGACCGATACCCGTAAGTCCGGAGAGAAACTGTTCGACTACGTCGATCCGCGCAACCGTAAAGTGCAGATAGAGATGGAGCAGTGTGTTACCGCGCACCTCCAGCGTATCGGGGCATACCTGAAACCTGGTGAGTACCAACCGCTGCCGAAAGCCGAAGACTATCCGGTAACGGCCTCTGTCATCATTCCTTGTAAGAACCGCGCACGTACCATAGCTGATGCTATCCACTCGGCACTTGCACAGAAAGTGCGTGCTCCCTATTCGTTCAACGTCATTGTCGTGGATGATAACTCCACGGATGGCACAGCCGAGAAGATTCAGGCTATTCAAGACGATAAACTCATCTATATCGCGCAGGACAAGACCTGGCACGCGATAGGCGGCAACTGGAACGTGGCCATTCATGACCCGCGTTGCGGTAAATATGCCATCCAACTCGATTCCGACGACACCTATTTCGATGAAACCACAGTTCAACGGTTCATTGATTGTTTCGAAAGCGGCAACTACGGCATGGTGATCGGTACGTATCAGTTGACGAATATGGCAGGAGAGATTCTTCCTCCGGGAGTCATTGACCACCGTGAATGGACCGATGATAACGGTCGCAACAATGCCCTCCGTATCAATGGTTTGGGCGCACCGCGAGGGTTCTATGTGCCGCTGCTGCGTACGATCAATTACCCGACCACCAAATACGGTGAGGACTATGCCGTCGGCCTCCGTATCAGCCGCGACTATCCGATCGGACGTATCTACGATGTGCTGTATAACTGCCGTCGATGGGAAGATAACTCGGACGCCAACTGCGACATCGTCTCTATGAACCGCAATAACTGGTATAAAGATCGGCTGCGTACATGGGAATTACTCGCCAGATTAAAGTAGGAATCCTCACTGCTCCGCATATTGAATTCGAGCAAAGGGCGCAGACGTTCATCCTAAAGGATGTCCGCATCGGTATTGGTTTTCATTGGGATCGCCATGAAGACCAAGAGTTTGCTGGCACATTGGAGATCCGCAACAATGCCGATGGCACGCAAACGGCCATCAACACCATCAATCTGGAAGACTACCTCTGCTCCGTCATTTCGTCCGAAATGAATGCCAATAGTCCGATGGAACTACTCAAAGCACACGCGGTCATCAGTAGAAGTTGGGCCATTCGAGCGATGGAGCACCCTAACCACGAAGGTTTCGATGTCTGTGCTGACGACCATTGTCAGCGCTACGAAGGACTTCGCCGAATGAGCGAACATGCCGTTGAAGCCGTGCGTGCTACTGCAGGTCAAGTGCTTCTATACAACGATGAGATATGCGACTGCCGCTATTACAAGTGTTGCGGAGGCAAAACAGAGATCTGGCGCACCTGTTGGGAAGATATCGATGTGCCCTATATCCAATCCGTAAGTTGCGACTATTGCAAATCTCCTTCGTCCAAAATTCTGCGACTCGTACTCAATGACTATGACCAGGAAACAAAAGATTTTCGCGATTGGAAAGTGACGTACAAAGATGAAGAACTCAACGAAATCATTCGCACCAAGTCCAGTATTGACTTCGGAGAAATCATCGACCTCATTCCTCTTCATCGCGGAGCCTCCGGTCGTATTGATCAATTAAGAATCGTAGGCACCAAGCACACCGAAGTCATCGGCAAGGAATTGAAGATCCGATACTGGTTAAGCAAGAGTTGTTTATATAGTTCTTGGTTTGAAGTATCGCACGAAAACGGTGT
>JAFXYK010000076.1 GCA_017541805.1 Paludibacteraceae bacterium | reverse complement strand
TTTGATTTGTTCAAGGATATCTTTCATCTTCACGACAATAATCTGCATCTCGGATTGGTTGGATTTGGAACCGAGGGTGTTAATCTCGCGTCCCATCTCCTGGGCGATGAAGCCGAGTTTTTTGCCTACGCCTGCTCCTTCGCCGAGCATGGTCTCGCGGAAGTACTTGATGTGGTTGGTGAGCCGCACTTTCTCCTCGGTGATATCCAGTTTCTCGAGGTAATAGATCATCTCCTGCTCGAGTCGGTTACGATCGGTCTGCGCTTGGGTGTCGGCACTCAGCTGCGCCAAGGAAGCCTCCAAGCGTTCCCGGATCTTCGCTACGCGCCCTTTCTCAAACGGTTCCACTTGCGCCAGCAGTACCGTGATGGCATCCAGTTTCTCGTCAAACATCAACTGCAGCGCAGCGCCCTCTTGCGTGCGGAACGCATTGAACGCCTCGATCGTCTCGTTCACCAAGGCCAGCACCGCGTCCCACTCTTCTTCCGTCAGATCCGAGTTGGTCTCCTGCTGCTTGATCCCGTCCGGGAAACGCATGATCGCCGCCATCACCTCTGCCGGAACGGTCTCCACGCCCATCTGCGCCTTGTACTGCTCCGCGTAGGTCTTCACCGCCGGCCAGTTGATCGGCGTTACATCATTGAGAGACGCAGTCTCGCTCATTTCATCATTCATCAATGTTAAGTCGACCTTGCCCCGCTCCAGGCGTTGGGTCAACAGTGTTCGCAGTTCCAACTCATGCGCACGCACCACAGGCGCCAGACGCACATTCAGATCCATCGTCTTGGAGTTCAGCGAACGGATCTCGCAGACCAGTTTATGTCCTCTCAAGGGGCATTCGGCTTTGCCGTACCCCGTCATAGATAAAATCATTTGCCTATACAGAATTTAGAAAATATGTTCGACAATACTTCTTGATTCGTTATTTGTCCCGTCACTTCGCCGAGTGCCGCCAGGCAGTCCTGTAGATCGAGCGACAGCAGTTCGCCGGATAGGCCGTCGTCCAAGCCCTTTCGCACGCGTTCAATAGCCTCATACGCACGCGAGACGGCTTCGTAATGCCGCGCATTGCTCAGCATCACCGCCTCGGTCGTCATGCCTGCTCGCGCCACCCGCACCAACTCCTGCTTCAACGGTTCGATATCGCCGTGCTTGGCGGAGATAAGCAACTCTGAATTCTGAATGCTGAATGCTGAATGCTCCAACAGATCCGCCTTATTGCGCACGTTTATTATAGTGCCTGAAAATCTTAAATCTTCAATCTTAAATCTTAAATCTTCATTATCCACGACGTGGATTATGATCTGCGCTTGCTCCGCTGCATGACGCGAGCGCTCCACGCCCATCTGCTCGATTGTGTCCTGCGTCTCGCGGATACCGGCGGTGTCGATGAGCCGGAACAGAATGCCGTCGATGACCAAAGTGTCCTCGATCGTGTCGCGCGTGGTGCCTTGTATATTGCTTACGATCGCGCGCTGCTCGCCTAAGAGCGCATTGAGCAGCGTCGATTTGCCGACGTTCGGTGCACCGATGATAGCGACCGACACGCCATTACGGATGGCATTGCCCGTGCGGAACGATCGGATCAATGCCTGCAGTTTGCTCGCGATCTCGTCCGCCAAGGCGGTCAACTCGCTGCGGTCGGCAAACTCCAGCTCCTCATGGTCCGCAAAATCCAGCTCCAGCTCCACGAGCGATGTGAAATGCAATAAGCGTTCGCGTAACGCACCTAACTCATTCGATACCGAGCCGCGTAACTGACTCAGCGCCAAGTCTTTCTCCGCTTTCGTCTGCGCAGCGATCAGGTCCGCCACGGACTCCGCCTGCGCCAGGTCCATCTTACCGTTCAGGAACGCACGCTGGGTGAACTCACCCGCTTTCGCCATCCGCGCACCGCTATCCACCAACCATTGTAACAGCGTTTGCTGAATATAGAGACTGCCGTGACATGCTATCTCAACGATGTCCTCGCCCGTGAACGAGTGCGGCGCACGAAAAACGGAACACAGCACCTCGTCGAGGACCTCCGTCTGTTCGTTGAGGTCAACCTGAGAGCGGTCTGTCTTCTGTATTCTTCCGTAACGGATACAGTTAGCCGGCGTGTCCGCCAGGCGGTGCCGACCGACAAACAGACGGTCCACGATGCGGATAGCATCCTCACCCGAGACACGGATAACGGCAATTCCGCCCGTTCCGTAGGCTGTTGATATAGCGCAAATCGTTTCCATTTCGTTTTCGCTTGCAAAATTACTACAAATATTTGGAATATACAAGGATTTAACGGTAAAAATTAAATTTATTTAAGATTTTGGCGAGAAATCCTTGTTATTCGCGCAAACGCGCGAACGTAAATTCGGCGGGAGCCCGTTGATGTGACCCCAAAAAGTTGGACGGATTATTAAATCTATTTTATTTGAGATTGAAAGTGGGTTCGGTATTGTACAGGACTCATTTTCAATTTTAGCTTTATACGATTATTGTTATAGTACTGGATGTACTGTCTCAATGCGACCTTAAAAGCCTTTATGTCTTCCCACCTATTTGGATAAAGCAGTTCTGTCTTCATTAGTCCGAAAAAGTTCTCCATCATCGCATTATCCAAACAGTTCCCTTTTCGAGACATACTTTGTATGATACCATGCGTTTGTAGTAACTGTTGATAGCATCTGTGCTGGTACTGCCACCCTTGATCAGAATGCATTATTAGTTGATCTAATGTCGGATGCTTACGGAAAGCTTTCTGCAGCATGTCTGTTACCATCTTCATATCCGGATGATCAGAGATGGCATAGCTAATCACCTCTCCGTTCCACATATCTAATATAGGCGATAGGTAGCACTTCTTACCTTGTATATCTACTTGCGTAACATCTGTTGTCCACTTGCGATTAGGTGCGTCTGCCGCAAAATCACGTTGCAGGATATTAGGAGCTATCTTTCCTACTTCTCCTTTATAAGAGTGATAACGTAGCTTGCGACGATGGGCGTGTAAGCCCATTCCCACCATCAGTTTAGCAACCGTTTTGTGGTTAATGGTAAGTCCGGATCCTCGTAATTCAAGATAGACTCGCCTGTAACCATAACGCCCTTTATTTTCCTCAAAAATACGTGTTATTTCTTGACGCATAGCAGCATATTTATCAGGACGTTCTTTCACGCAATAATAGTACGTGGCACGCTTCATCCTACTAACCAGGAGCAGATCCTCGAGGCTATGTTCCGGCCTTAATGACTGGATGATTAGGGCTTTGTCTTTTTTGATAGACGTTCCCTTTCTGTCACTAAGGCCCTCAATTTTTTTAAGTAGGCATTCTCAGCACGGAGTAACTCGTTCTCACGTTGGAGTTTCTCTAGTTCTGTAATAGGTTCCTTCTTCTTTGGACGTCCCATAGATGCGTATTTTCGACCGTATTTAACTTCTCGCAAAGCCTCATACCCATCTCTACGTGCTATGTGTCTCCAACAACGTAATGTAGAACGAGCAACACGATACTTTGCGCTAGCAACGTGCAAAGGTACATGTTTTTTATCAATCTCGCAAACAATTTTGCATTTTTCTTCAAAATTATACCGACAATTGTATGGAAGACGCTGTAAACCGGCAACACCATGCTGTTTATATTGCTCTAACCATACATTTATCAGACTCCTTGATAGACCAAATCGTTTGGCTAGTAGTTTAACTCCTGCACCTTGTTTGTGCATCTTAATTACTTGTAACTTCTCCTCTAGTGAATGTACCATAAGCGACACTTTTGTTTTGTGTCTAACTTTTGGGGTTCACTTCATTCCTGGGGTAGGTGGTCGAAGGTACAATAAATATTTGGAATATGCAAGTTTTCCCCATAATATTACAATTATTTCTTGTATATATGAGAATTTATTTGTAATTTTGCAGCAAATTTGAGAATATGACAAAGATACTTTTTATATGTCACGGTAACATCTGCCGCTCTCCGATGGC
>JAFXYK010000075.1 GCA_017541805.1 Paludibacteraceae bacterium | reverse complement strand
TACAAGCAGAGGGTCTGCGGTTCGAATCCGTAAACGCCCACCAAAACGACAGAAGATACCGAAAGGTATCTTTCTTCGTTTTAAGGCTCTACGGCCTTCTCTCCGCACTACCGGTCTGGGTTCTCCGCTGCTTCGCTCTGTCGATTATTGCAGTAAACTGCAATGCTCGAATCCGTTTTTTTCTTTTTTCCTTGCACATGTCAAAAAAAAGCAGTAATTTTGCGCCGCAAAATTGTTTTGGACATGATTACTTTTTTAGTAGCTTTAGTACTTTTGATCGTAGGTTTCTTTACCTATGGTATATTGGTAGAGAAGATCTTCGGTATTGATCCGGCGCGCAAAACACCGGCATTGACGAAAACGGACGGCGTGGATTTTGTACCGATGTCGCCTTGGCGCATCTTCTTGGTGCAGTTCCTTAACATCGCCGGTCTTGGTCCGATCTTCGGCGCCATCATGGGTATCTGTTTCGGTCCTGCTGCTTTCCTTTGGATTGTATTCGGAACGATCTTCGCCGGAGGCGTACATGATTTTCTGAGCGGCATGCTATCTATTCGCAAAGGCGGCGTATCGTTGCCGGAGATAGTTGGTGAAGAATTGGGTACGGGCGTGAAGTACTTTATGCGTGTGTTGTCTATCGTATTGCTCATTCTGCTGACCACCTCGTTTCTGACAGGTCCGGCGAACTTACTGCAGGGTCTCTGCGCGCTGCCTACTATCGGCGCAGGAGCAGGAACGCGTCCTATTGTTTGGGTACTCATTATCTTCGGTTACTATGCCTTAGCGACTGTCATGCCGGTAGATAAACTGATTGGTCGTTTCTACCCTATTTTTGGTGCGATGTTGCTCTTTATGGGCATTGGCATCATGGTCATCATGCTGGGTTGGCATAGCGCAGATATGCCGGAAGTGTTCGGAGAACAAGGATTGGCCAACCGTCATAACGCCGGTTATCCACTCTTTCCGATGATGTTTGTCAGTATCGCTTGCGGCGCAATCTCCGGTTTCCACGGTACGCAGAGTCCTATTATGGCGCGTTGCTGCACAAGTGAACGTCAGGGTCGCTGGATTTTCTACGGAGCGATGGTAGCCGAAGGTATTTTGGCACTCATCTGGGCAGCTGCTGCCGGTACGTTCTTTGCAGACGGAGGAGACGGTATTGCTAACTTGCAGACGTACTTGAGCGAGCATCACAATAACCCGTCATCCGTCATTGATATCGTCAGCCGCAACTGGCTCGGAACAGTAGGCGGGATCTTAGCGATTATCGGTGTCATTGCTGCGCCCATCACCAGTGGCGATACAGCCCTTCGCTCGGCACGTTTGATTGTAGCAGACTTCCTGCATCTGGATCAACGTCCTATTCCAAAGCGTCTCGTCATTGCGTTGCCGCTGTTCCTCTGTGTTTTCGGCATGGTCTTTGTCGATTTCGGCATCGTTTGGCGTTATTTCGCATGGACGAATCAGACGCTGGCTTGCTTCACGCTGTGGGCCGGAACCGTTTGGCTTTGGAAACAAGGCCATCCAAAGGATTTAACCGTACAGCCTAAATACAAGAACGGCTGGCTCATCGCCGCCGTCCCTGCTGTCTTCATGACCATTGTATGTATCAGTTATATCCTGGTTGCGCCGGAAGGATTCAATCTGCACCTGTGGTAATCAGTTTGCCGGTTGCATCATAGAGTTTATTGCCCACTTGGATATAGAGTTGATTGTTAATCAACAATTTACGATTGGTAATCGGTGATTGGAGATTAGTAATATCCGTGGACTCGCATATCGCAGTAATCTTAGAGGTTGCTGCGATATTGTTTTTATCCGTACCGGTATAGAGATATTGATTCTGGAACTTCAGATCTTTGGTCTGGTTGCCACTACCGTCATTCCAGATGATCATCCAGTCATTGTCTATCGCAGCTGCTTCTTCTGGCACGACGAACTTATAGTTACCGTTTCCGAGCGCTGTCGCTTTCTTACCCGGCCAGCCGCCGCATACTTGCGTAGTGTTACCGCCCTTCGTGTACCATATATAGCAGTTGATAGATGTACCGAAATCGTCAGATTTGGTGAAGAACACCGCCCGTTCGTCCGCATTCGTCAGACACGGTGTAACCGGTTCAGTGGTCTCTCCTCCACCGGGGGTTCCGGAATCATCGGTGAGTTCCATCTCCGTGCCATCCCATGTAGGATCGGGGATGTTCTTGGGAGAAGAAGTATAGATATACTTACCGTCCTCGCCTATCTTTCCGGGTGCAGGAGTCTTATCCGTTGAAAGTACATATACACGGAGGTTACCTTTGCCGGAACAGGAGACGGATAACGAACCGTTGGTGACATTCTTCGTGTCACCTGTCACGCAATCGACATACGTACCATTGAGAATGCCGGAGAAAGTAGCATTGCCGCTGATGCAGACGAGCGCGTAACTGTCAGTCGTACTGTCCGTGTAACGCCGTTTGAAGGCGAAAGAACCCGAGCAGCCCTCAACGGAATACTGACCTTTACGAAGCGCCGGTACCGCCATGCGGATCTTGCTCAAACGCTGGATATGTTGCGCCAGCGGGTGCGAGAGAGAAACAGCAAGGTTACCCGTAGCACCGGTATATTCCGCAAAATCGGTCGTAGTGATAGTTCCTTTGATATATCCGCCAAAATAGGCCCGTCCGGAATTCTGCAGGGCGATGTTCGTTCCTTCATCAATGCGTTTGCCTTTCTGGAACTCCACTTCCGAGCCGTAGAAGAGACACGGTATGCCGCGATGGGTGAACATCAACGAGAGGTTCTCCGCCCAAGTGTCCTGCGGCTTGGAGAAACGATTGAATTGCACCTCGTCCGGCGCGTAGTCGTGCGAGTCCACATACACCACATTCCACGTCGCATCGTTGTAGTATTGGTCATTGGATGGCTTGGCGATGTTCCATGCCTGTGCAGCACTGGCGAAATTCCAATGCACGGGGAAGTCGATGACATTGAGTCCCGAAGCTTTGGAATAATCGGGTGCGTGGTAGTCATTGCCGTTGAGGAGCGCATTCTTTGATGTGGGTTGCCCCGAGAGTGTGCCGAAGTCATCGTCTGCTTGCTGCCAAACAGACTGCCAATTGGTATGCGAGGTACATGTCGAACCTTCCATCTCTACGAGGTTATCCCACGTGGTAGCATTGTCATCCCATACGTAGTTTTTCGTCTCCGCCCAAGTGTAATAGAACGGCGAGAGATTCGCATGTTCGCGATAGAGGATGGAGCTGTAACGTGCGCATACCTCCGCGAACATATAGAAAGGTGTACCGCCGCGCTTGTCTTTAGCAGCTTCTCCCGCAGCGATGAACGCAGGGATGAAAGCTTTGTTAAAGGCCAAACGGGCTATATGTCCGCCGGTGTCGATACGGAAACCGTCCACGCCCATGTTGATGAACGAGGTATAACACTGAATGAGGTAGTTATAGACTGCAGGATTCTCCGTATTCAGGTCCACGCAGTCGCCGGCGATCTGAGCAAACCAACGGTTCGGTTCATCCCAGTTAAAGTTGCCATAATGATGCCAGTAGTTATGGACATCGTAGTTCACACCGGTCGTATTTTTCATCTGCGAGAGTCGCGCCGAGTACTGAGCAGTACCGCTGATAGAAGCGTAGTCGTCCGGCAACTTGCCGCCGTCTTTCTTTGTGAAAGGAACCATACAATCATCTACTGATGATTGGTCTGCAGTCCAATCGCGGGTGAAGAGTTTACAGAGATTGGCTTCGCCAAAATTACCGGTATGATTCAAGACGATATCGAGGATGATCTTCATGCCTCGCTTGTGTGCCTCGTCTATCACCGTTTGGAAAGAGACTCCTTCGGACTCATGACGATGATCCACTTTGGAGAAATCATGCGCATGATAACCGTGGTAGTCATAGCCGGAGGCGTTTTCTACTATCGGCGTAATCCAGATAGCCGTAAAACCGAGCGCTTTGATATAATCCATCTTCTCTATGAGACCTTTGAAATCTCCACGCCAAGCGGGATCACCGGCATTCTTGGACTGGTTATCCCAACACTGCGTGTTGTTCGACGGATCGCCGTCATAGAAACGCGTAGGTAAGAGAAAATAGATCTGTTCGTCACGAAAATCGGTACGAGAAGGATAGAAAGTAGCTGCCGAAACAGTTGCAACAAGCAAAAGGGCAACAATAATAGAAAAGAACTTTCTCATGGTAGTAAATTTTAATTTGCGCTGCAAATTTACAACAAAATTTGCACATATGCAAATAATCCGGCCTTTTTTTTGCATATGTCGAAAAAAAGTAGTACCTTTGCAGCCGCAAAGGTTATGATCATGATCAAGAGTGCACAATATATTATCTCGAGTCCGGACGTAAAAGACTGTCCAAAGAGCATATTGCCGGAGTACGCGTTTATCGGACGCAGTAATGTTGGTAAGTCAAGTCTTATCAACATGCTTTGCCACAATCCGAAGTTGGCAAAAACGAGTCAGAAGCCCGGTAAGACGCTCCTTATCAACCATTTCCTTATTAATGAGCAGTGGCATTTGGTCGATCTGCCCGGTTACGGTTACGCACAAGCGGGACAGAAGCAACGCGATGCGCTGAAACGAATGATCGAACGTTACTGTCTGTTGCGCGAACAGTTGGTATGCCTTTTTGTGCTGGTTGACTGCCGGCATGAACCGCAGAAGATAGACCTGGAGTTCATCAACTGGCTCGGAGAGAACGGCGTGCCTTTTGCGATTGTCTTCACCAAAGGTGACAAACTCGGTAAAGTGCGGCTCAAAGAGAACGTTGAGGCTTACAAAGCGCGACTTCTCGAAGACTGGGAAGAACTGCCGCCGGTGTTTGTGACTTCGGCGGAAACGAAGTTGGGCGGAGAAGAGTTAACGGCGTATATAGAGCAACTCAACCAAGAGGTACAATCTTAATAATCGTGTATATTTTTGCATAGGTATTGCATAGCACTTGCATAGCATTTGACCAGCACATGCACCCTACCCCCTCACACATGGGTAAAATCTTAAAAATAGTAAACTTTTTGTTGTTGTGTTCGTGCAGCGTTTTTGTGTACGCGCGCAGCGCTCGCGTGTATGGGTACGTCGTGGATCAGGACAATGTAGGTATTGAACTGGTCAATGTGGCCATGCTCAATACCGACAAACCGATCGGCACTGTAACCAATAAAAACGGTTTTTACGAACTGATGCTCGAGGAGTCCGACACGGTTGTGCTCTCCTATTCGATGGTCGGTTATACCACGGTGCAGCAGCGGATTTTTGATCTGCGCGATGTGCTGAATATCAATGTGCAACTGCTTACCGACGAACAATGGCTCAACGAAGTGGAGGTGCGCGGTATCAAGCATACCCAAGGCACGATGGATTATATCGACGCAGCTACCACACGTATCATGCCGGACGCCACAGGCGGTTCGATCGAGAGCCTGCTTATCACCTTTGCCGGCGTGAGTCAAACCAATGAACTGAGCAGCCAGTATAATGTTCGCGGCGGCGCTTTTGACGAGAACTCGGTCTATGTGAATGGCATCGAAGTGCATCGTCCTCTGCTTATTCGCAGCGGACAACATAAGGATTGTCATTCGTCAACCCTGAGATGGTGGAGAATGTACACTTCTCGGCAGGCGGGTTCAACGCGCAGTATGGCGATAAGATGTCGTCCGTTTTGGATATCACGTATAAACAGCCGAAGCTGTTTGAGGCCTCGCTTTCGGCCAGTCTGCTCGGCGCACAAGTGTATGTCGGACACGGCGACAGCACTTATTCTCAGATGCACGGCTTGCGATACAAGACCAGCAAATACATGCTTGGCGGACTGGCTACGGCCGGAAACTATCAACCTACTTTCTTCGACTACCAGACTTATATCACGTGGAAAGTGGGCGGCAAGAACAAAGCGCAACGGGCAAAAAGCCCTTGGAACATGGCCTTCCTGGCGAACGTCAGCCAGAACGATTATCGTTTTACACCGGACTCGCTCTCGGAGTCCTTCGGCGGACAGGATGCCAAGAACCTATCCATCTATTATGAAGGCCAGGAGAAAGACCGTTTCCTCACGGCTTTTGGTGCGTTGAGTACCAAAGGGAAAGTGAGCAAAGAAGTGGAGATCGGCTTCGATCTATCCGGCTTCTACACGAACGAACGCGAGAACTTCGACATCACCGGAGAATATGTGCTGTCCAACGGCAATGAGCAAGCGGAAGTAAGTGAAGCACTTGGCACCGGTATCTTCCATCAGCATGCGCGTAACAGCCTGGAAGCAGGTGTGATCACGCTGGCGCATAATGGTTCATGGAAACGCAATGCCAACACACTCCGTTGGGGCGTCAGCGGACAGGCGGAAGTGATCAAAGATCATATCTCGGAATGGGAATGGCGCGACTCGGCCGGTTATTCGCTGCCCAATGACGGCCATTCGATGGAGCTTTTCTATACCATGCGCGGCGATGCATCTATGGCTTCTGCGCGTGTACAAGCTTACGTCCAGAACGAACATAAGTGGAATACCGAGTCCGGCCAATGGATACTGAATGTCGGCGGACGGCTGCAGTGGTGGAGTTGGAATAACGAAGTGCTCCCCTCCCCCCATGCCTCTGTGGAATGGATTCCCGGATGGAAACGCGATGTGACGCTTCGTCTGGCGACAGGTCTTTACTACCAGGCGCCGTTCTATAAAGAACTGCGCGACACCGTCACGGATGATCTCGGCGTCACACGTATTCGGCTCAATCGGGATCTCAAAGCGCAGCGCTCCGTGCATGTAGTGCTTGGTAGCGATTATTATTTCCGCGCATGGGGTCGGCCGTTCAAACTGACTGCCGAAGGATACTATAAGTATATCGACCGGATGGAGAGTTATACGGTGGATAATGTGCGTGTGCGCTATTCCGGTAAGAATGATGCGGAAGGCTACGCCGCCGGACTGGATCTCAAGCTCTATGGTGAACTCGTTCCCGGTGCAGACTCCTGGATCTCGTTCAGCACGATGGTGGCGCGGCAACGGTTGACGAACGGCGGAGCGTGGATCCCCAGTCCGACCGAATCCCGCTATAACTTCTCCATGCTTTTCCAGGATTATATCCCGCGGCTGCCGCAACTGAAGTTCCACTTGAAGATGCAGTTTGCGGAAGGACAGCCTTTCTATGCGCCACGTAATAACCAGTCTTGGGGTAGAATGCCGATATACAAACGTATCGACCTGGGCGCCACCTATGTCTTCAATGCCCAAACGGCTAAGTTCATGCGTGCCCCTTCTGCCAAACATGTCAAACAATGGGCTATCCAGTTTGAGGTCTTTAACCTCGTCGGATGGAATAACGTCAACTCCTATTTCTGGGTTTCGGACGCCTATGGGCATCAGTGGGCTTCGCCGAACTACCTCACCGGCCGGAGGTTTAACCTTAAAATAACCGTCGATCTAAAATAACGATTATGAAAAAACTATTCTATTTGGTAGCTGTAGCGCTTACCGCACTGCTGACCGCGTGTGGCGGCAGTAGCAGCAACGCCAGAAACACCGGTAGTGACAACGCCTCCGAGGAGGTGGATTTTCGTCTCCGAGAAGAGGTGGACAACCGACCGCCGATCGTGAAGGGAGGCCTCGGATTTCAGCTCGAGTTACCGGCATCGGCGGACGACCTGACCTGTACGCTGGCGTCCAACAAACAGGTGGCGGAACTCAACCGGCAAGGAATCCATTTCCTCACCCGCCCGCTCAGTATCACCCGGAACGGCGAAGAACATGTCAACCTCGGTCGGGTCGCTACCGTCCGTTTTGACATCCCTGAATCTTTTCCAAAGGACCGCTACGACGAGTTGGTTGGTATCCTCATTACCGAAAACGGCCCCAAATACAAGATCCCTGACTATTACGCGCTCCGCGAAGGAGTCGTCCGGTTCGAGACTTCCCATTTCTGCGTTTTCGGCGCCGGAGCTGACAAGGATGCACTGCGTAAACGCTTTATTGAACAAGTGGCGGTGAACGGATGGGGAAGAAACATGAATAACAAAATGATGGAGCCGACATGGCGGGAACAGATCAAACAGTTCGCCAATGACCACTGTATGGGAGAGGATGACCTGATCGGCATTGCTTTGAGGGAGGTCCTCAAGGACAAAGATATCGTGAAAATCGGTATCGACATCGTTAACGCACACGACATGGAGGATGCGACTTTTGAGCAACGACTCGAAGTAGCGTCCGAAAACATGCTCAAAGTAGCGCAGTCCAAATTGCTCTCCTATTTTTTCAAAAAGCTCAAAGAGGAAGATACCAAAAAGGTCAAAGTGATGGACGAACTCAAAAGCGAGAAAATCGGTGAGACGGTGTACAAAACGGAAATCCAGAAAATCGACAGCAGGAGAAACAAGATCGTCGGAGTCCTACAAGACCATTTCTCCGTCGAAAACGTAGAGAAAGTGAGCACCTTCCTTGGAGAAGACCCCTCTGCCGAGAAATGCTATATCTACGCCTGTGAATACGTCGGCAACTTTGCTTTGGAACAATGGAAGAGCAAGGTGGAGGAATTGGTTCCTTATATCGGTCATGTTAAAAAGATGGCGCAGGCTACGGAGATCTGGAAGAAGTTCTGGGCTTCGACACAGATGAATGACCTCTATGAACAATATGAAAACTTAGCAGATAGTAATCATGGACTTCTTGATAAAGGTCAATGGGATATCATCAGCAGGAGGGTCTCTACTCCGGAATTCCTGCACGGCATGACAGACGCACAAATCCGGGAGAAGATCGAGCAACGCTACCTCGAAAAGAAAGAAATCGAGCGAAGAATAGCCGAGGAAACCAAATACGTGGACATGATCGAATCCATTGTGGATCTGAACAGCCCTTGCTTGGAGTCCAAGCATTTCGACTACGTGCAGCGTTTGACTATCGTGAATAATCTGATTGACCGGTTCTATGAAGAACTGGCGGATGAGGACGGAGATCTGGTCTTCTATGACGACGGTTACAAACGAGTGTACAGCAATCCCAATACGATCAACGAGCAGCTGTGTTATATAGTGAATGAGTACTTCAGATGCTATCCCGACCGGGATGCCTTCTATAGATGGTTGAGCAAAAACGGATACAACTACGGACAGTTGAAGAAGGAATACGATAGACTGGACAACTTGCTGTGGAAAGACGAACCCGAATATAATCCGGATATCCATATTGTGATTCAGGAGTCCTCCAACGGAGCCAACTCGGGGAGCGCCCAATATGCGGGACACACAGTCTGTCTGGGAAAAAACGGAAAACCTTACAAGGATTGGTATCGTAATATCCCGGACGAAGACTGGGTTCACGACCAAGGTTGGAGTACGGATTTCCCGGCTGAAGACTCTGTGGTTACCTTAAGCCAATACAAGGCTATCGGCATGCCGAACCAAGTACTCGTATATGCCTCCGAAAATGATTTCTTAAACGGCGTAAATCCCGTCAAAACATTTGTCTTCCAAGTCGATACGATGAATCGTCAGACGATGGTGGAACTCAATCAGGAACAGTCGACGCTAATCGAGTTTATTTTTGATGAAAATGGCTATCATCATGTCGGCTTAGCTAATAATGGTCGTGCACGTCTGCCCGCTTTCGTTCCGGAATATGCTTTGGCGGAAGCCTTAAGCGATATTCATTTATTCATTAAGAGCACCGGAGATGATTTCACATTCACTTCTTCCGGTTCCGCCGTCAGCTCCGACGGGATGAATACGGCTCACATAACGCTTACTTGTAGCGGAAGTGTGAACTTCGAAGAGAGGACAGGGTCTTGTTCCATAAGTGCTACCGTGGAAACGGTTGATTTTCGAGGGACAAAAATGACATCTAACTTCAATTTAACCGGTGAGACATTTATTACTTATGACGATAAAATCAAATGCAGCGGAGGAGGGCCGGTGAGAATTTATGAAGTAAATGCAAAAGGCGAAACAAGAGAAATAAATACGGAAGGATCTATCAGCTTTGAGTTCAACCGGGTAGACGCTGAATGATAATATTCTCACGCTCGCCTTCTACGGGCGCGATTTCTACGGTCGTCTTTCGCAAGCGACCCGTCCGGAGGTCGGCATTTATGTTTTTTTTGCCGTTTACGTATCCAAGCGTAGGCGGCATTTTCTTTTATTTTCGTCTTTAAAATATAAATAAATTTACATTTTATCGTCCAAATTCTTGTTTATTCCAAAATTTTGTTGTACCTTTGCACTCGCAAAATTGATAAAAAGAGACTATGGCTGAGGAATTAACACCGATGATGAAGCAGTTCCGCGACATCAAGACGCAGTATCCGGATGCGATGCTGCTGTTCCGCTGCGGTGACTTCTATGAGACCTACGCAGAGGATGCCGTGAAAGCAAGCAAGATACTGAACATCACCCTCACACACCGTTCCAACGGTGCAGGTGGTGTTAACCAGGCGATGGAGATGGCGGGATTCCCCTTCCATGCGCTCGATACGTATCTTCCCAAACTTGTGCGAGCGGGGTTGCGAGTAGCTATATGCGACCAACTGGAGGATCCCAAACTGACGAAGAAACTGGTCAAACGCGGTGTCACCGAACTGGTGACTCCCGGTGTGAGTTATTCCGATACCACCCTCACCCAGAAAGAGAACAACTGGGTGGCATGTCTGCATTTTGACAAACAGGTCATTGGCGTGGCCTTCCTTGATATTTCCACAGGTGAGTTCGTTGCCGGACAAGGCGACAGCGATTATATCGACAAGCTGCTGACGAATTTCGCGCCGAAAGAGGTGCTGCACCTCCGCGGACGTAAAGCCGACCTGGAGAACCTGTTCGGCTCCAAGTTCTTCACCTTCGAACTGGAAGACTGGATGCTGGTAGAGAGTACCGCCAAAGAGCGTCTGCAAAAACTATGGGGCGTCAGTTCCCTCAAGGGTTTCGGACTGGAGAAGATGCCGGCCGGCGTGACTGCCGCAGGAGGTATTTTGATGTACCTCGATATGACGCAGCACCTGCAGACCGGACATATCCAGCACCTGAGCCGTATCGAGGAAGACAAATACGTGTGGCTTGACCGGTTCACTATCCGCAACCTCGAACTGACAGGCGGACAGACGGAAGAGAGCAAGACACTTTACGATATCATCGACCGGACTATCACGCCTATGGGAGGACGTATGTTACACCGCTGGATGGCTTTCCCGCTGAAAGAAGTACGTCCGATTCGCAACCGCCAGACGGTTGTTGAATTCCTCTTCAAGAACCCCGAAGCACGCGAGACGCTGCGCGACGCGCTCAGCCAAGTAGGTGACCTCGAGCGTATCGTAAGTAAGATTTCCACGGGACGTATCGGTCCGCGTGAGATGGTGCAACTGGGGCGTGCGCTGCGTGCTGTCAAACCCATCAAAGAGGTATGCGACGGGGCGCGCGACAATGATTATCTGGCGCTGTTGGGTCAGGAACTTGACCCATGCTCCGAGATGCGCACACGTATTGAGCGCGAGATCGTGCCGGATCCGCCTTTGGCGCAAGGACGACCGAACATCATCGCCCGCGGCGTGGATACCGAACTGGATGAGTTACGCGCTATTCAATCGGACGGAAAAGAGTACCTCTTGCAGATTCAGCAACGCGAGATAGAGCGCACCGGCATACAAAGCCTGAAGATCGGCTATAACAACGTCTTCGGTTATTATCTGGAGGTGCGTAACACCTACAAGGACCAAGTGCCGCTGGAGTGGATTCGCAAGCAGACACTCGTCAATGCGGAACGCTATATCACCGATGAACTGAAGACCTATGAGGAGAAGATCAGTTCCGCAGAGGAGCGCATCCAGATCATCGAGAACCGCCTCTATCAGGAACTGATGCTGGCACTTTCGGAATGGGTACCGCAGATGCAGTTGGATGCCAATGTGCTCGCGCAACTTGACTGTCTGCTGTCTTTCGCTACGGTAGCCACAGATAATCGCTACGTCTGCCCGGATGTGAACGACAGCCTCGTCATTGACATCCGTCAAGGACGTCACCCCGTTATTGAGCAGCAACTGCCGATGGGTGAGCAATACATTGCTAACGACGTGCTCTTGGATAATAACAGCCAGCAAATCATCATTATCACCGGTCCGAATATGGCCGGAAAATCGGCACTGCTCCGCCAGACAGCGCTCATCGTACTCCTCGCGCAAATGGGTTCGTTCGTGCCGGCAGAGAGTGCATCAATCGGCGTAGTGGATAAGATCTTCACCCGCGTCGGGGCGTCGGATAATATCTCGCTCGGCGAATCGACCTTCATGGTGGAGATGAACGAAGCGGCGTCGATATTGAATAACCTCTCCGAGCGCAGTTTGGTTCTCTTTGACGAACTTGGACGCGGCACAAGCACCTACGACGGAATCTCCATCGCTTGGGCGATTGTTGAGTATATCCATGAGAACCGCGGACACGCCAAGACACTCTTCGCTACCCATTATCATGAACTGAACGAGATGGAGAAGACTTTCGACCGAATCCGCAATTACAATGTCTCCGTACGGGAAGCGAACGGTAAGGTAATCTTCCTTCGCAAGCTCGTTCGCGGCGGTTCGGAGCACAGTTTCGGTATTCATGTAGCGAAACTGGCCGGAATGCCGGCATCGATTGTCGAACGGGCAAACCAGATTCTCGCGGACCTGGAAGGCGCCGCTAATGCCAATGCTAACGCCCGCTCACACCTCGGCGAGACAAGGGAAGGTATGCAGTTGAGTTTCTTCCAACTCGACGATCCTGTGCTCGAGCAGATTCGGGATGAAGTCAAATCGCTTGACATCAATAATCTAACGCCTCTGGAGGCGCTCAATAAACTGTCTGAGATAAAACGATTAGTAGGAGGTAAGTAATATGAGACTCAAAAAACGATATTTCCTGCGCGCCGCATTGCTGATTCTATGTGTGTTCATAGAACTGACTGCCGCGTTCGTCGCAAAGCACTATTACAGCCTGAAGATCGAGAACTTCAGTTCCAAAGTGGAACCGACCAAGGAAGGGGAAGCAATCACCCATAGTTACTATGTCACCAAAGGTATGACCATTGATGACGTGCTTACCATGCTGGAGCAGGATTATAATATCGGTAGCCGGCAGGATTTCAAACTGCATGCTCGACTGATGCATTTCAACTATCCGGAACCCGGTTTCTATACCTTTGATGCCAACTGCAGCAATGAGGAAGTGATTGACCGTCTCAAATACGGCAAACAGACGCCGGTACATATCACGTGGAATAACTCTATCTTCACGCGCGAACAACTGGCCGGTGCCGTTACAACCCACCTGCAGATGGACAGCGTGACGCTGCTTTCTTATCTGGAGAACAATGAGTTTCTGGCGCAATACAATCTCAACAAAGAGACCAGCCGCTGCCTGTTCATCCCCAATACATACGAGGTATTATGGACCATCACGCCGGAACAGCTCTTTGCGCGCATGCAGCGGGAGTTCAATATCTTCTGGAATGACGAACGGCGCGCCAAGGCAGAGAAGATAGGCCTTTCCCCTGTGGAGATCGCTATTGTAGCGTCCATCATTGAAGGGGAAAGTCGCAGCAAAACCGAACTGCCGATTATCGCCAGCCTCTATCTGAACCGCGTCCACAAAGGGATGCCGCTCCAAGCTTGTCCTACCGTCAAGTACGCCGTGGGAGATTTTAAACTCAAACGTATTCTGAATAAGCACCTGCAGGTCGATTCGCCGTATAACACCTATAAATATCCGGGCTTACCTCCCGGACCTATTCGCTGTCCGAATCCGCAATCGATTGATTATGTGCTCAATGCGCCTAAGACCGATTATCTGTTTATGTGCGCGAACCCGACCTTGGACGGCACACATATCTTCTCCTCCAGTTACGGTAACCATGCCGCAGTAGCCGCGCAGTACCGCCACACGATGGATACCATTCAATGGGACAAACGATGATCTGGGAGAATAACGACGATATCCGACTCATTGAATGCGAGAATAAGTCTCGCGTCATTCAGCGGCATCTTAACGACTGCCGGGACGAACGACGTCCGTATGTCTTCATCACGAATACGATGAAGATCAAGCCGCTTCATCGTCTCTTAGTGCCGGTATCGATGCTGGAGGAAGAGACCTACAAAGCCGAGATCTGCACGTATATCGCCCGCAAAACCGGCGCACATATCATCCTGCTGCAAGCCAAGGACTACGGTTCGCGTGCCCGACAGAACGTCAACCGCATCATCACGCATATCGAAGCCGTCAACAAGCGCATTCAGGAGGCACCGGACGCCGAGAACCAATCATCCCTCATCACGTACGAAGTGGTCCTTGCCCGCAAGAACTCGTTCAAACTGATGCAAGAAGCAGCAGAACGCCAGCGAGATTTCTACCACGACCTGCTCATTCTCACTGCCAGCCGCGACTATGGACTGGATGATATTATCTTCGGTCCCCCGGAGCGCAAAGCGATCCAACGCGCACTCGTTCCGGTCATGTTAGTCAATCCGAGAGAAGATTTGTTCTCGTTGTGTGACTAATACTATCTTTTTGTCAACCGAATTTTACATTTTTTAGATTTTTAACACTTTTTGTGCAAAATATTTGGTCATATGGCCAAAAAGCAGTACTTTTGCACCGTGTTTTTCATGGTATTAGATTTAAGGTTAAATGAAAAGGTTGGGTTGTCGGGAGACAACCTTCTTTTTTTATCTATTTTAGGCTACCTCCTTCTTTTTTTACTTTTTTGGAATTATTTTTCAAAAAAATTTGCGTATATCAAAAAAAAGCAGTACCTTTGCACCCGCTTTTCGATTTAAGCAACGAATTGCCGTTTCTGCGCGCCGATTAGGCCGCACAAGGAGAGATGGGTGAGTGGCTTAAACCAACAGTTTGCTAAACTGTCGTACGGGTAACTGTACCGGGGGTTCGAATCCCCCTTTCTCCGCAAAGCAAGGCATTCGCAATGAATGCCTTTTTTGTTTCTATGAATAATACAGAGATAGAGCGTAAGTTTTTGGTGACGTCCGAGGCGTTTAAAACCGAAGCGGTACGAAGCTATGAGATCGTGCAGGGTTATCTGTGCAAAGAGCCCGGTAAGACGATTCGTGTGCGCATACGCGACGCGCAAGCGTTCCTTACTATTAAATCCGGCAAACTGCGTCCGGGTATCGGTAAATTCGAATGGGAACGGGAGATTGACCTGGATGATGCCAAGGAACTGATGCAACTCTGTCTGCCGAACCCCATCATCAAGACACGCTATATCATTCCTATTTCAGCAGATCGTAAATGGGAAGTCGATGTGTTCCATGGTCATAAAGAAGGCCTAATCCTGGCGGAACTGGAGTTAGAAAGCGAGGATGAACCCTACTCTCGCCCGACATGGCTGGGAGAAGAAGTGACCGGTCAGCCGCAGTATTACAATGCCAATATGTAATATACCTATGAGAAGATTTATACTCACTACCGTTTGTTTTCTTTTCGCTTCGGCGACGCTGCTTGCGCTGACTATTCCTCAGGGTACGCTCTATTTCGACAACAGCAAAACGGGTTACAGCGCCGTTCAGTTTGTATATGGCAGTGACCTAAAGAACGAGACGTATGTCCTTACCATGACACAGGACGGCAATAAATGGCGCGTAGAGATTCCGCAAACGGTGAAGGAGATGTATCGCTTTACTTTTATCGACGGCAGTATTCGCCAAGGGAGCTATACACAGACCTTCAGCACATTCAAAGATAGCATCAGCCTTCAGCTGGGACTAAACCGGACTGCGACCTCCGAACAGCAGATGAACGCCGGAGAGATCTTCGTTCCCTCTTCCGGAGACAACTGGGCGCAGGGACAATGGATGAGTCTGGCTATATGGCAGACCTCACAAGGCGGTTCCGGCGCAGCTGAGATTTCCGGCACCCTGCCCGTGATCTATGTCAACACGCAAAACAAACAGCCGGTCACAGATACGGAGACACAGATTCCCGCAACGGTATATATCGACTCAGTGATAGCGAAATATCCTTCTTTAGGTTCCGCATCCTCACCCCTTCCCGCTACCATCAAAGGGCGCGGCAATTATACCTGGAGCGGGTTTGATAAAAAACCGTACAAACTGAAGTTTGAGGTCAAGCAGAAAGTGCTGGGCATGCCTAATAACCGCCACTGGTGTCTCATGGCCAATACGGATGATAACTTGGGCTATCTGCGCATGCCGGCCGGTTTCCGTATCAGCAAAGCGCTCGGACTGAGATGGACTCCACGCGTGCGGGCGGTTGAACTCGTGCTGAACGGCAAATATATGGGGCTCTATTTCCTGACCGAACATGTGCGTATTGCGTCCAACCGAGTGAAGATTATCGAGCAAGCGGATAAGGAAACGCATCGCGACTCCATCACGGGCGGATGGCTCGTGGAGATAGATAACTATTCCAGCGAAAACAACATCACGTTTCATGAGGGAAACGGCCAACATGTCATGGTCTCCCTCCGCGAACCGGAAGAGCTATCGAGCACACAGCGTAACTATCTGGAGAACCAGATTTACGCGATCAATGATGCCTTATACGGTGCTTCGGAGAGCCGAGTCGAACAACTGGTAGATATACAGGAAGCCGCCAAATATTATCTGGTGCAAGAGATCATGGAGGACTGCGAGAGCTACCATGGCAGTTGTTTCTTGTACAAAGACCGCGACAGTTTGGGCATCGCAGATAAATGGAAATTCGGACCGGTATGGGATTTCGGCAATGCCTATCACCGACATCAGGAGACCTGGATATACATCAATCCTATCTGGCCGCAATACTGGATCGGCCAATTAGCCACCTGGCCCGCCTTCCAACAGGCCGTCAAAGAGCAATGGTGGATTTACTATCACACCCTCAATGACTCCGTTCGCGCAAAAATACAGGATTTAGCCGTGTCCATCACTCCTGCCGCCAAGAATGACGCTGTCGTTTGGCGCGACTCACAAGGCTTTAATGACAATAGCGACATGAGCAGCCGTCTCAGTGCCTTTCTTTGGTATTACGACTGGCGCATCAACTGGCTCTACAGCCAATGGGGAGAAGGCATCAAACCTGCCGGCTGGGGTATCGAAGAGATCAATGCTCCGCAGTCACCGACCAGCAAAAAAATCATCCGCAACGGTCAACTGTTCATTGAGCGCGGCGGACGAATTTATACTCTTCAAGGCCTCTTGGTCGAATAAACCTAACAAGTCTTCTTTATCGCTTGTTTAATCAGTACCGCATTAGCTGCCGATACGATGAGACCGAAGCAGATCAGTACGATCCATGCTAAGGTCACCGTAGCCGGTTGATAATCCGGTGCAAAATCGGCCAGATACGTCAGATAATACTTACGGATAGCCATCATTCCTACCATCGCAGTGACAACCGACAGCATATTCGTGAACAGCACGATGAGCTGATACGGGATTGCCACTTTGGTCGAGGTGTAACCTATCGCACGCAGATTGCGGATCACATCGTGGTTACGCTGCATCAGCAGGAAGATCGATAATACCAGCACATAGAAAGCCAGCATACAAATTACCAGACCCACCATCATCACGCCGGAGATCAAGATGCGGACGAACCATGCCGCCTTCGACGAATCGAGTTTATCGCCTTCTACATTCAGGTGATGGCTCTCGAAATATTCCGCAATGCGCTTGTCCGTCGGGTTAGTCACCTGCACGATGATACGCGCCGGATCTTCTTCCTCCGCATCAGGCGTCAGCGTGCTGTTTGCCCATGTCATGAACGCTTGCGGCACCAGAATCGTATTCAAACGTGAGGAGAATCCTACTACCCGTCCCTTCTTCTTCACCTGATAAGCGCCGTCTCCTAAAGTTAGATCGATGATCATCGTGTTGATCATATCGTCCGACAGGGCTCCGAAACTGGAACTCGGTGCATAACTGAAGTTATACAGGTTCAGGAACGCACGCGGTAGGATGATCGGCACTAAGTCATCTGCATTAGGATAGGCCCAATCTTCGGAGTTGACATCGATAAAATCATCCGGAACGGACTCAAAGAACATCTCCGTACTCAATTCGTACGAGGAGATCATCAAACTGAGATAAACGCTGTATTGCGCGGGAGTGAAGACACCTATCTTCGATACAAACTCCTGACTGCGGATGTCATCCAACTCCGCTTGAGAGAACGTGGTTTTCTCGCCAAAGACAGCCGCCTCATTGGAAACCTGCTTCGATACAACCATATAATCCGGCCGCATAAAACCGGCTTTGTCACCCATGATGGGCTGGATATCCAGATAGAGCTGAAGACCGAGCACAATGATCGTCAGTCCGATAATATTAGCCAATACAAATCCGAACAACTGTCCGATGCTAATATTTTGCCGTAACACTTTCCAAATCAGTCTCATAGCTGTATATGTTGATCGTAGTGAATAGGAAGTGTCTTACCCAACGAAGTAGCAACAATGCCGTATTTTCGTTCGGCTTGATCTTTTTTCAAAATATTCGCCATAATGCGACCGTTCGCGTCATCCAGGTGACTCACCGGTTCATCCAAAAACAGGAACGAACACGGCTGACATAACGCCCGAATGAATGCCACACGTTGCTGCTGGCCCCATGAGAGATAGCGCGCCTGTTGATTCCATTTCTCGGTCAAGCCCAACTGCTCAAACAAGTCACGGATCTCATCTTTTTTACGAAAATGCGTCTGCTGGTTCACGATCTGTACGTTCTCATAGCCCGTCAGGTTCGGGAACAAACGCAGATCTTGGAACATATAGGCGATCTCTGTACGATAGAGCGCACTCTTCTCATCCGCACTGAACGTACGGATATTACGCCCGTCCAACGTGATGGCACCTTCGTAATCCGTTCGGAAACCACCGATAAAATGCAATAACGATGATTTACCAATACCGGACGCCGCTTCTACGCAGTAGTTCTTACCGCGCTCAAAATGAATCGGCTGATGGATTAATATGTCTATCGTCTTTATCATATCAGGTATTAATTCCAATCTACTTCTTCTACCGCTTCCAACTCGAAGTCGTCTTCGTATGTCGGTATTTGGCGGTGTTGCGCTTCGCGGTGTTGCAGATATTTCAGTCCCAGATCAAATGTTCTCTCCAGCAGCACACTCAACGAGTTATGCTTGTCGTCGTTCAGTTTCAAGATGATCGACAACTCGTCAAATGCCATCATCTTCATCTCTGCATAGCTGAACAACTGCAGATAATCCAGCACGGCCTGGTCCATCTCATCCTTACCGAGTTTGCTGGACTTACCCTCGGAAGCAAATGCTAACCGAATGAGTTCCTGGATATCAAAGTATCCGTACAGGTAGCACGACTTCGCGTGAGAAGCCATATCGAGCGACGGACGAACCGCACCGTACTGATAAGTACGGATGTTCGAAATGGCACTGTAGTTATTGCTGCCGGTCAGATAAACCTCCTTGTCCGAGTCCTCGGTCAGCATGTTGAAGATGTACTGAATTTTCTCCTGGGCAATCGGCAGCAGAGCTACGATACCCGGATCTTTGGATACACCGTCCATCGAAACACTCAGAGCGGCAGAACCATTCATCGCCTTGCATAACGTACTCAGCATTGTCAAGCCCATGCGCGTTTCATTATCCATGTCTTTGCCTCTTTTAGCCACGGCCTCTTCCAGCACACCGGCTAACTTCTCGCCGTCGATACCCATTACCAGAGCACCGATCAAACCTTTCGACGGAATATTTTCGAATACATCGCCGTCCACTTTCGTCAGGATCTGCGCGTTCTCGTTGGTCTCTTGCGAGAGGCTATAGATATTCATGGATACTTCACCTACCGCGAACTTGAGATTCCATACCATCTGCACTTTGCAGACCATATCCCATAACTCATCACTCTCGAGTAATGCGCCTGTTTTCCGATCACTCTGGATGAGACGTTCGCGAAGTGCGTCCATCACATCCTCATTAACAGCCTCTGCATTCACCGCCAACGTGATATCTCCTGCATGCGCCGCCATCTCCTGGCCCATTTTCGTGCCAAAGAAACCGCCTTCACCGGTGATCAGTTGCGCAAAGATCTCTTTTTGCTCAGCAGTTCCGATCAGCAATACCTCGTCGTTGCGTACACCGATGGTCGTATGGTTGTCATCCTCATACCAAACCAATCCGTCCTCTTCGTCCTCAATGATACGGTATTTACCGCCGGCCATCTTGAGTGCGGTCGAGTCCACTCTGGCTTGGCTGCGGATCGATGCCAAGATGAACATACCGTCCACATTCGCATTCGTGAATACATAAACCTGCTTATGGAAATTCAAACCACCGTCATCCATCTTACGGATTGCATCCGCTAACTGTAATACATTCTCGTTCTTCTCGTCTGAAGCAACCAACATGTCCGCCAACTGATCTTTGTAATTAACGATGTTCGACTTCAGCGTCAATTTCTCTACGTTAATCTCCATCACAATCGGGGCATCAGCAGGGATTACGCTGTTGTCACGCTCCGGTTTGGAACTACATGAACTCAGGAATACGGTTACCATGACCATGCCGGTCATCAACATACCGCTTAAAGTGAATTGTCTTTTCATAAGTGCACAATTTAAGAAATTTATACTTTGCGCTGCAAAGTTACGATTTTTTTTTGACATACACAAATATAAATGAAAAAAAACAAAAAAAATCGCGCGCGCTTGCACATGTAAAATATTTTTTGTATCTTTGCACCGCATTTTGTGGAAAACATAAAAATCATATATAATTTTTATTCACATGGAAAAGAAAAAAAGAGTTTACACCTTCGGTAACGGTAAGGCTGAAGGTAATGCACAGATGCGCGAACTGCTGGGTGGTAAGGGCGCTAACTGCGCGGAGATGAACTTGGTGGGTGTGCCCGTTCCTCCCGGATTTACGATCACTACGGAAGTTTGTAACGAGTACTACCAGGTTGGTCAGGAGAAGATTGTAGCAGAGCTCACCGACGAGGTAAATGCTGCTGTTGCGCATGTAGAGAACCTGATGAACTGCAAGTTCGGCGATCCGAAGAACCCGCTGTTGGTATCCGTTCGTTCGGGTGCACGTGCGTCCATGCCGGGTATGATGGATACGATCCTCAACCTCGGTCTGAATGACGTTGTAGCTGAGGGTATGGTCGCTAAGACCCAGAACCCGCACTTCGTTTACGACTCCTATCGTCGTTTCGTACAGATGTACGGTGACGTAGTGCTCGGTATGAAGCCGGTGAACAAGACCGACATCGATCCGTTCGAGGCGATCATCGACGAGGTAAAAGAGATCCGTGGCGTGAAGCTGGATAAGGACCTGAATGTAGAGGAACTCAAGCTCCTTGTAGCTCGTTTCAAAACGGCTATCAAAGAGCGTACCGGTAAAGACTTCCCGGATGATCCGATGGAGCAACTCTGGGGTGCTATCTGCGCTGTATTCCGCAGCTGGATGAACGAGCGCGCGATCCTCTATCGTAAGATGGAAGGTATTCCTGACGAGTGGGGAACGGCAGTATCCGTTATGGCAATGGTATTCGGTAACATGGGTGACACCTCCGCAACGGGTGTTTGCTTCAGCCGTGATGCCGGTAACGGTGAGAACCTGTTCAACGGCGAGTACCTTGTGAACGCACAGGGTGAGGACGTGGTAGCAGGTATCCGTACGCCGCAACAGATCACGAAGATCGGTTCACAACGTTGGGCTGAGCGCGCTGGTATCAGCGAAGCTGAGCGTCTGGCGAAGTATCCGTCTATGGAAGAAGCTATGCCGGAGATGTACGCTGAGTTGAATGCTATCCAGCAGAAGCTCGAGGACCACTACCGCGACATGCAGGATATGGAGTTCACCGTACAGGAAGGTAAGCTCTGGTTCCTCCAGACCCGTAACGGTAAACGTACCGGTACGGCGATGGTGAAGATCGCTATGGATATGGTTCGCGAAGGTAAGATCTCCGAGAAAGAGGCTATCATGCGCTGCGAGCCGCAGAAACTGGACGAACTGCTCCACCCTGTCTTCGATAAGGACGCTTTGAAGAAAGCGAAAGTGATCACGCAAGGTCTGCCTGCTTCGCCGGGTGCTGCTTGCGGTCAGATCGTCTTCCATGCGGATGATGCACAGGAATGGCATGCCAACGGTCACAAAGTGGTTATGGTTCGTATCGAGACCAGCCCGGAGGACCTCGCAGGTATGTCGGCTGCAGAAGGTATCCTCACCGCTCGCGGTGGTATGACCAGCCACGCTGCTGTCGTTGCTCGTGGTATGGGTAAGTGCTGCGTTTCGGGTGCTGGCGCTATCCAAGTAGACTACAAGGCTAAGACCGTTAAGATCGAAGGCGTTACCTATAAAGAGGGCGATTATATCTCCCTCAACGGTTCTACCGGACAGGTTTACGCAGGTGAGATTCCGACCAAGGCTGCTGAACTCAGCGGTGATTTCAAGGCACTCATGGATCTCTGCGACAAATATACCCACCTCCAGGTTCGTACCAACGCCGATACACCGCACGACGCTGCTGTGGCACGCGCCTTTGGTGCAAAGGGTATCGGTCTGACCCGTACAGAGCACATGTTCTTCGACGACCAGAAGATCATCGCTATGCGTGAGATGATTCTCGCCAAGGACAGCGAGGGTCGCGAGAAAGCATTGGCTAAACTGCTGCCGTACCAAAAGGCTGACTTCAAAGGTATCTTGGACGCTATGGACGGCCTGCCTGTGAACATCCGTCTGCTCGACCCGCCTTTGC
>JAFXYK010000074.1 GCA_017541805.1 Paludibacteraceae bacterium | reverse complement strand
TCATCGAGGGCGCTGATAATGAGGGCCCATTTTTGATTTTTGATTTGTGATTTTTGAGGGATGATCTCTCTCATTCTCGCCAGTTTGGATTCTACGCTTTCTCCCGCGAAATCCGCCGAGTAGGGATAGAGTTTGTCTTGCGGAATAGCAGGACGACCTTCGGTCCAGATCGGCTTGATGAGGTCGATGGACTTCAACTCAATCTGCTCTTTCCATTCCTGATAGTCGTTCACTGAAAACATCTCGGGGTTAACACCGACGACAAACCTTTCACCTTTCACCTTTAACCTTTCACCTTCCTCACACAGCCAGTCCACGATCTTCGGACAGTCAATGTCCGATTCACGCATCAGTTCGATGGTGCTGCCTTGGAGTTCAATACCTGCCTGCAGGTAATAGCGGCTGTCGGTCCAAAGCAACGCTTTGTCCATCGTCACTACCATCGTGCCGGACTCACCGTTGAAACCCGAGATCCATTGCATCTCGAACCAGTGAGAAGCCATATATTCACTTGCGTGCGGGTCATTTCCGGGCACTACATACGCAGCCAGACCCTGCTCACGCATCTCTTTCCGCAATGCGGCTAAACGCTCTATTACCGTCATAAAAATCTAAAATTTTGTGCAAAATTACAAAAATATTTTGATATATGCAATTTTTTTTGTATCTTTGCACGATTTTTTGATAGTATGGAGGAGAATGGGCTCATATTCAGGTGTTTTGCCAGTGGTAGTAGCGGAAACTGCTATTACTTGGGCACGCGTCAACGGGGTATCCTGATTGATGCAGGCATCTCTGCGCGTCAGATCCAGAAAGATCTGCGTGACATGGGCCTGGATTTCCAAAATATAATGGGTGTGCTTGTCACGCACGATCACGCGGATCATATCCGTGCGGTAGGTACGTTAGGTGAGCGCGTGAAATTACCGATCTACTCGACCGCGGAGATACACGAGGGTATCGACCGTAACTACGGTGTGCGGGAGAAACTGCGCACCAGTCGCCGCTATTTCAACCGCGGCGAGGAATGGGAGTTGTTCGGCATGAAGATCAACACCTTCCATATCGAGCACGACTCGACGGACTGTCTGGGCTACTGCATCGATTATATGGGGCAGCGTTTTGTGCTGATGACGGACTGCGGCAGTGTGAACGAGCAAATGGAGGAGTATATCCGCACAGCCAATCACCTGGTGATCGAAGCGAACCACGACGAGCACATGTTGCTGAACGGACCCTATCCGACGTACCTCAAGGAGCGTATCCTCAGTCCGCGCGGGCACCAGAGTAATGATGTGTGCGGAGAGCTGCTGGAGCGTAACTGGCACCCGGAGCTGCGCAATGTATGGTTATGCCACTTGTCGCTGGAGAACAACGACCCGGAGTTGGCGTACAACACTGTGGCTTCGTACCTGGAGGAGATAGAGATCCTGCCCGGACAGGACATCTTCCTCAAGGCCCTGGACCGCACGCACCCCAGTCCCATTTATGAATTGAATGAACAAATAATAACGGAGTAATATGGAAAGACTTGTAATTATTCCTACTTACAACGAGAAAGAGAATATCGAAGCCATCATCACAGCTGTGATGGAGTTACCGATCTTATTCAATGTGCTGGTGATCGACGACGGATCGCCTGACGGTACTGCTGCTATCGTGAAAAAAATGATGGCGGGTAAGTACAAAGGCTGCATCTATCTGCTGGAGCGCTCGGGTAAGTTAGGCCTGGGTACAGCTTATCTCGCCGGTTTCCAGTGGGCGATTGAACACGGCGCTAATTATATCTTCGAGATGGATGCGGATTTCAGTCATAACCCGCAGGATCTGCTCAAGCTCTACGACGCCTGTGCGATGAAGGGTGCCGATCTGGCGATCGGTAGCCGATATATCACCGGTGTGAATGTGGTGAACTGGCCTATGGGACGCGTACTGATGAGTTATTTCGCTTCCAAGTACGTACGTACGGTGCTGGGTGTCAACATCCGCGATACAACAGCAGGCTTCGTTTGCTACCGCCGCAAACTGCTGGAGACGATGGAGTTGGATAAGATTCGTTTCAAAGGCTATGCGTTCCAGATCGAGATGAAGTTCACCGCGCATAAATGCGGTGCGAAGATCATTGAAGTGCCCATCATCTTCGTCAACCGCGTGCTGGGTGAGAGTAAGATGAGCGGCGGTATCTTCAGCGAGGCGCTGTTCGGCGTGATCAAGTTGAAGATCTCGTCCTGGTTCCGTAAATATCCCAAGTTGTAGAGCACAGAACACAGAGTACAGAATACAGACTGAGTATGAGTTTGGAGCAACAATTATCGGTATTGGTCAAGCAGGCCGTGAAGGCCTTGTATGATGTTGAGGTGACGGACGCGCAGATACAACTGCAAAAGACCCGCCCGGAATTCGAAGGAAACAGCACGCTTGTGGTGTTTCCCTTTGTGAAAGCGGCCCGCAAAGCCCCTGCGCAGGTGGCGTCGGAGATAGGCGAATGGTTAATGGCGAATGGACAAGGACTCATCGCGCGTTTCAATGCCGTGCAGGGATTCCTGAACCTCGTCATCAACGATAGTTTCTGGGTGAAACAACTCGAAGCGATTGATGCGGAGGCGAACTACGGTCAGCAGCCCAGTCGTGAGCAGTTGATGATGGTGGAATATTCGTCCCCGAACACCAATAAACCGCTGCACCTCGGTCACGTGCGCAATAACCTGCTGGGGTACTCGATCGCGAAGATCCAGGAGGCGAACGGATGGAAAGTGGTGAAGACGAATATCGTCAATGACCGCGGTATCCATATCTGCAAGTCGATGTTGGCTTGGCTGAAGTTCGGCAACGGCGAGACACCGGAGTCCTCCGGCAAGAAAGGCGACCACCTGATCGGTGACTACTACGTGCGGTTCGATAAGGAGTACAAGGCACAGATCGCTGAACTGATGGCGAAAGGCATGGACGAGGAGACCGCTAAACGCGAGGCTCCGTTGATGCAGGAAGCACAAGAGATGTTGCGTAAATGGGAAGCGAATGATCCCGAGGTGCGCAGCCTGTGGGCGAAGATGAATAGTTGGGTCTATGCCGGTTTCGATGAGACGTATCAGCGCATGGGCGTGTCTTTCGATAAGATATACTACGAATCGAATACGTACCTTGAGGGTAAGTCGGAAGTGGAGAAAGGTCTGGCTTCCGGTCAGTTCTACCGCCGCGAAGACGGTTCTGTCTGGGCCGACCTGACGAAAGACGGACTGGACGAGAAACTGCTGCTGCGTTCGGACGGTACGTCGGTCTATATGACCCAAGATATAGGTACCGCCAAACTGCGTTTTCAGGATTATCCGATCGATAAGATGGTGTATGTGGTAGGCAATGAACAGGAATACCATTTCAAGGTACTGTCTATCCTGCTGGATCGCCTCGGATTCCCCTTCGGAAAAGAACTCGTTCACTTCTCCTACGGTATGGTGGAACTGCCGAACGGTAAGATGAAGAGCCGCGAAGGAACGGTAGTCGATGCCGACGACCTGATGGATAAGATGGTGGAGGACGCGAAGGAGATCAGTAAGGACAAAGTCAATACCTTACAGGGTATCACGGATGAGGAAGCGAATGAGATCGCTCGCAAAGTAGGCCTCGGTGCGCTCAAATACTTCATCTTGAAGGTTGATCCGCGGAAGAACATGCTGTTCAACCCCGCAGAGAGTATCGATTTCAACGGAAACACCGGTCCGTTCATCCAATACACCTACGCGCGTATACAATCCGTGCTGCGGAAAGCGGAAGGAACGGTTACGGATGACGGGTTACAGGTTACAGCGCTCGACCCGAAAGAACTTGCGCTTATTCAGCGTTTGTGCGAGTACCCGACGATCGTTCGTACCGCAGGGGATGATTTCTCACCGGCTGTGATTTGCAACTACGCGTACGCGCTGGCGTGCGACTTCAACTCGTTCTATCACGACCTGAGTATCTTGAATGAACCGGACGCGCAGAAAAAAGCGTTGCGGCTGCTCTTAGCCAAGAACGTAGCCAAAGTGCTGCAATCGGCGATGAGCCTACTGGGCATCGAGATGCCGGAACGAATGTAATAAAAAAAGCGCCCGAGAGGACGCTTTTTTAATTGGTAATTGGCGATTTAGTTTCTGAACTTCAGTTCACCGTCTCGCATCTCAACGATAACGGGTTTGGACGAATCGACCTTACCACCAATAATGGCTTTGGACAGTTCGTTGAGAACCAGTCGTTGCAAAGCTCTCTTAACCGGCCGTGCACCGAACTGCGGATCGTAACCTTCCTTCGCGATATAACGGATCGCATCGTCCGTGACACGCAGGTCAATACCTTGTTCTTCGAGCATCTTGTGGATGCGGCTCACTTGCAGACCTACAACGGCTTGGATATCGTCTTCTGTCAGTTCGCTGAAGTGGATAATCTCGTCAATACGGTTGATGAACTCCGGCCGTACGGACGCTCTCAGCTGCTCTTCCGTGAGGTTGGAGGTCATGATGATAAGCGTGTTCTTGAAGTTCACTACTCGCCCTTTGTTATCCGTCAGACGGCCGTCATCCAGCACTTGTAGCAGCACATTGAACACGTCCGGGTGTGCTTTCTCTATCTCATCGAAGAGGACGACAGAGTAGGGTTTGCGTCGGATAGCTTCGGTCAGCTGTCCGCCTTCATCGTAACCTACATATCCCGGAGGGGCACCGATCAGTCGAGTGGCTGAGAATTTCTCCTGGTATTCGGACATATCGATACGCGTCATCATGTTCTCATCGTCGAAGAGGTAGTCGGCGAGCGCTTTGGCCAGTTCGGTCTTTCCGACACCGGTGGTACCTAAGAAGATGAAAGACCCGATAGGACGTTTAGGATCTTGCAGACCTGCACGACTTCTACGGATAGCATCGCTGACAGCTTCTATCGCTTCGTTCTGACCAATGACCCGTTTATGCAGTTCTTCTTCGAGGTGCAGCAGTTTGTCGCGCTCCGATTGCATCATCTTCGCTACCGGAATACCCGTCCATCGTGCCACTACTTCGGCGATATCGTCTTCGTCAACTTCCTCCTTGATAAGGGCTTCGTCGCTGATGGCATGCAGTGAGTCTTGCGCAGATTTGATGTTCGCTTCTGCCGCAGGAATCTGACTGTAGCGGATCTCGGCCACTTTACCGTAATCACCTTCGCGTTCGGCTACTTCAGCCTGGTGTTTGAGCGTCTCGATACGTGCTTTCTCATTCTGGATAGTAGCTACGTAGCCTTTCTCCTTGTTCCAGCGCGCATTGAGTTCTTCGCTCTTCGCTTTGAGTTCTTTGAGTTGCTGCTCAATCACTTTCAGCTTGGCTTCATCCTTATCTCTCTTTATCGCCTCGCGCTCGATCTCGAGTTGCTTGATCTGACGGTCCAGCGAATCGATCTCTTCGGGTTTGGAGTCCACTTCCAAACGCAGTTTGGCTGCGGCTTCATCCACGAGGTCGATGGCTTTATCCGGCAGGAAACGATCGGTGATATACCGCGCACTCAGCGTCACAGCAGCAATGATCGCATCGTCTTTGATCCGCACTTTGTGGTGCGTCTCATAGCGTTCCTTCAGTCCACGGAGGATAGAGATCGTCGCGGCCTCGTCCGGTTCGTCGACCATCACTTTCTGGAATCGTCTCTCGAGCGCTTTATCGGTTTCAAAATATTTCTGATATTCATCGAGCGTCGTCGCACCAATCGCACGCAGGTCTCCTCGCGCCAGAGCAGGCTTCAGGATGTTCGCTGCATCCATCGCACCGCTGGATTTACCGGCACCTACGAGGGTGTGGATCTCATCGATGAAGAGGATAATCTCACCTGCAGCGGCTACCACTTCGTTCACGACTCCTTTGAGTCGTTCCTCAAACTCACCTTGGTATTTCGCACCGGCGATGAGGGCACCCATATCGAGGGAGTATATCTGTTTCTTCTTCAGGTTCTCCGGCACGTCGCCGCGCACAATACGATGCGCAAGTCCTTCGGCGATAGCCGTCTTACCGACACCCGGTTCACCAATGAGGATCGGGTTATTCTTCGTTCGCCGTGACAAGATCTGCAGCACACGGCGTATCTCGTCATCTCGTCCGATAACGGGATCCAGTTTGCCCTCTCGAGCTCGCTCGCAGAGGTTGATAGCAAACTTCTGTAAGTTTTCGTTGTTGGAATTGTTGTTGTTCATAGTTGTATGTTGTTTAGTTAATATTCAGTTTTACTAGACATATAGAACTCTAGAAATCCAGTCACTAAACGAAACACAAACTATGCGCCAAGAATGAAAAAACTGCCAAAATGGCAGTCTTTTGTGAAGTCTTAGAGTTGTTGTTGGAACCACTCCAGAAGTGCTTGCATGTGCGGTAAAACCAGGTCGGCGTGTTCCGCTTTTAAGTCCGAATCGGGTAGAATACCGGTGTTGACAGCTGCGCAGAAGAGTCCTGCGTTTTTGGCAGCACGCACACCGAGCGGTGCATTCTCAACGACCATACATTCTTCTTTTTTGAAACCGCTTCGTTCCCATGCTTTGAGGTAGGGTTCCGGATCGGGTTTGCCGTGCGTCACATCAAAAGACGAGATGATACCTTGGAACACACCGTCGAAAGTGTTATTGAGACTGTTGATGAGGTTTCGTTGTCCGGAGCCGGTCACTACCCAACACTGTACACCGTGCGTATGTAGGAAACGGAGCACCTCGTGAACGCCGGGAATCGTCTCCGGTAGTTGTCCTCCGGTGAGACGAATGAAATGCTGCGATTTGGTAGCATATATCGTTTGCAGCAGTTCCTGCGGCGCCTCTTCTCCGTGCATGCGTTGATAGAGTTCCTGAATGACACCTGAACCGGTGCGCCCTTCATTGCGGTAGCACTCCAACGCGGTGTAGGGTAGACCGTGATCGCCCATCGCTGCCACCCATGCTTGCGCATGGTACGGCATCGAATTGAAGAGAATGCCGTCCTGGTCAAAAAAGACAGCACGTATTTTTTGACATTTCTGATTTTTGATTTTTGATTGTTGGTAGTCTCGTTCGCCGAAGATAGAGGAGCCGATACGCACCATGTTCGCGCCGCACGCGATGGCAATGGGGTAGTCGTCACTCATCCCGGCACTAAAGATCGGCAGGTTGCCTAATAGGCTGTGCGCCTGTTGAAAACACCTCCGAATCTCCGTTTCGTCTTCGGTATTCGTCGCCATGGCCATCAATCCGCGTACGCGGATATTGGAAAGATGGAAGATGGACGGTTGAAGACGGGATATTTCTTCCGGAGTAAAGCCGGATTTGGTCTCTTCTTTGGCTACGTGTACTTCGAGCAGTATGTTTTGTATGATTCCCTGTTTGGCGGCTTCGTCGTTGATGGCCTGCAGCAGGTGCTCCGAGTCCACGGAGTGGATGAGGTACGGGCGTAACTTCAGCAGGTCTCTTACCTTATTCGTTTGCAGGTGCCCGATAAAATGCCAATGGATATCCGCGGGCAGTTGGGCTGTTTTTTGCTTGAGTTCCTGCACACGACTTTCCCCGAAATGGCGTTCACCGGCTTCGTACGCTTCGCGAATCGCTTCGATGGGTTGAAACTTACTCACGCACACGAGCGTCACGCCCGCAGGTATGTGTGCGCGCACGTTCCTTATTTGTTCTGCGACTGTAGCCATTCTACGTAGGGCAAGATATAACGTTCTTTTTTCTCGGGATAGACGGTCTCGAGGTCCACCATGATACCGGAATCGTACACGTTAGAGAAAGTCTCTTCGATGGCGGTGCCGAAATACTGCAGTTCGTTCGTGAGGTTGAGGTAGGCGGAGAACATAGGCGGAATGACGGTGCCTTGTTCGCGCACGGCACGTTGCAGGATATGATAGTTCTCCTGCGGGTCCGTACCTTCAAACGGCGTCTCTATCGGCTGCAAGGGTTGCAGGTGATAGGGTTCGAACAAACCGTCCTCGCCATGGTGATAGCGATCCAGATAGGTGTATATCAGTTCGCGCGCCATGGGGTTGTATTCGGGATAGACGGTCACTTTTCCAATCATCCACCGTATATGCGGGTTATTATGCATGATAGCTCCGATACCATCCCAAATGTTATCCAGCGCAAAGAGTGCTTTGACACCCATCTCACGTTTCTGATACATCGGTTGCACGAAGGCGCGCCCGAACTCGATGGCATAGGGCAGGTATTCACGGATGAAACGCTCGGAGTAATGGAAGAGGAACGAGGACGTGATATACGGCTGTCCGTTCCGAATCTCTACATCTTCACCCAGAAGGTATCGATAGCCTCCGATTATCTGTTTGTTGTCGGGGTCCCAGACGATGAGTTGATGGTACGGACGTGCCATGGTGTCCATGTCGTCGATGTCAGCCGCTTTGCCTGTAGCTCCTCCTGCATCGCGATAACTGATTTCTCGCAGTCGTCCGATCTCCTGCATCACATTCGGGCATTCGTGCGCGGTGATGTCATAGATGAGGTTACCTGCTTTATTGGACGGGCGAAGCAGGTGACCCTCCAACTCGCGGAGGATAAGATCCGTGTCAACGGGGTTAATGATTGGTTCCATAGACAATAGATTTTACATATTGGGCCCACTCTTTAGGTGTGCGCGAAGTATCGAAAGTGGTGTAAGGGATGGGCGGTAACACATGCACTTGGAAGTGTTTGCCGTGTGCACCGTACATCTCGTCCACCAGGTATAACACCTCTATGTTCAGTTTAATATGCAGCAGTTTGCGGATATATGCCAAGGCGTAGAAGAACTTGCTGTTTCGTCCTTCAAAATAGATGGGTACTATGTCGCGTTGGTATTCGCGTGCGCGCTGAATCACATTCTTCTGCCATTCCAGATCGCATACCTGCCATTTACCGTCAATATGCTGCAGACGGCTGCATGAACCGGCAGGAAAAGAGAGGACGTCGACTTGCGATTCCCACATCTGCTGTTGCAGCAGCGCCTGTTCCTTGCTCAGTTTGCCGGTCTTACTCACCGGTGCCCATAGATCTGCGATCGGCTCCATGAACATCAGCAGTTCATTCACGATCACTTTCAACGGACGACCGGTTTCGGATTGCCGATTTTGATGAATCATCTGCGCGATAATCATGCCGTCCAGTCCTCCTAAGGGATGGTTGGAGACAAAGATCACCGGCTTATCGTCCTTCGGTATATTCTCCAATCCGTCTATCGACGCCGAGCATCCGAGTTCTTCGCCAATGACACGTTCGATGAACGGGTATCCTTTTAAATCGGGATACTTACGCAGGAACGCATTCATTTGCTTCACATGCACGATCCGCTCCAGATAACGAATCAAGAAGTTCGGCACGTGCGTGTTAGGCGCTTTGCTCTTGAGTATAGCTCGTATGTCGAATTGCAGCGGCATTAGTGAACGGCGTGCAGGATATCCACGATGGGTGTTTTTGCCATCGAGATCAGTTCGCAATCATAGGATTTGAGGGCTTGCTTGAGTGCAAAGACCGCATCGTCCAGCATGGAGGCTTGTACCAAGACCGATACATTCTTACGTGCCTCTTTGTCGCCATCGATGGTAATCATCTCTACACGCGCTTTGTACCAATACTCACCTCCTTCGTTCGGGAAGACCTCGAAGAACTGGCTGCGTTTGCAGGTCAGTACTTCACAGTCGCCGAAGATGAAAGGCTTGATCTCCGTCATCAGGCAGTTCTCTGCGTCGGCAAAACTAACAGCACCGTCAATGAGGTATATCTCTTTTACTTTACCCGGGTTGTCTTCACCCGTCTGGCGGTCATAACTAACTTTAATCTCGTGATAGATCATATATGTGCGATTTGTTATTTACTATTTATTGAAAGATCAGATCCGCTACATGCGTTGCGTCTAAGGCTTCTTGCGGCATAGGTCGCAGCGTTCCGCTCCATAAAAGCAGCGGCACTACGGGTTTCTCATCGATAACGAAATCGATGGTGTTATTGTCGTCCTGCATCAGTTGCCAGTTCGGCTGTAGCATAAAGACCACATCGCCTGTATGGCGTTTGCACAGCGAAGTACCTAACAGTGGATAGCGTACGGCTTCATGACTCGGCATGGCTATCTGCACGCCTTCAAAATCCATGAGGAAATTAGCTACCTGGCGTTGGATCGTCTCTAAGTTCAGTCGTTTCTGTTCGATGAGCGAGCGGTTCAGGTATATCGACTGTCCGTACGCACCGTCTATCCATCGCTCATGTCCGTAGAGCGCCATCAGATAGGTGCCTGTCAGGGCGGCGGCGCGATCTACATTGAAGCGCTGTACCGGCATGTGAATCTCTTCCAGCTGGTGCGAGTCCGTACCTAAGACGGGTCGGCCTACTACCAAAATCTGGTAGTTCGTATGCCCGATCCGACGGTCCAACTGCTCCATGAGATAACCCAAGTCCTGGTTGAGCCATAAGTACATATCTTCGTGCTCTGCGCTGGCGATACGGTCGGACTTGGCGGCAGGACTGAGTGAGTTGAGATGCAACATCAGCATGTCCGGCGTGGCATCCATGCCCAGTTTCTCGGACTGTTGGATAGCCAAAGCCAGTTCAATGACCAGTGTGTTTGCTTCAGGGCTGTGCGTCAGCACTTTGCTCACGTCATAACTGAAACTTTTCTTTTTCTCTTGTGCGGTAGGGTAGTTATAGGTCTGAATAGCCATGCGCGGCGTCCATAGATGGCTCGCCATGTCATTCACCCGCCCGTTCTTATTCTGCTCGTAGGCGGCAGAAGGCAGTCCTTCTTTATACGCGCCCGTAGCTACCCATTGTTTGGTCTCCGGATCGATCCAACAGCACGCGTTGGCTGCATGGCCGGCGAGAAGCACGGTTGCCTGCGGTTGGATGCCGATCGCGTATATCTTCGCTTCCGGATATTGCAAGCGCATCCGATCGGTCATAGTAGGCGTCAGTAGGTCTTGTGCCGAGAGGTGCAGGGACGTACCTATGCCTCGCACGGACTCATCCGTGAGCATCGTGCGCACGTTTCTGCCGCGACGCTGGAGATACGCATCCATCGTATATCCGTGTCGATCGGGTGTGGCACCGGTGACTAAAGTGGCCGTCGTCTCATTCCCTCCGTACACGAGGTGCGGAAAGGCAATAGAAGTCTGATACGCCTCTTCGTTGAGCGTACGTAAACCACCTTTCTGCCAATAAGGGCGAAGGGTGTTCAGGCTCTCCGTAGAGAGACCGTCCACTACCGCTACTATCGTCAGTCGCGGTGCTGCAGACAAAGTGACAGCGCATAAAAGCAGCCCTATCACCAGCGAATAATATATACTAATCTTGCGCATAGATGTGTTGCAGGAATAATCAGTAACCGCCATCCGAAGCCTACTAACGGATGACAGGAAAAGAAGGTTAAAAATGTAACCAAAATCAGCAGGAGTACAAAAGGAACACCTCCCACCAGTTCTACCCACCAGGACCATTTATGGCGCTTGTGGTCATAGAAACTCATACCCAGTACGAACAGGAAATATAGCACTAATCCGACAGGCCAGGAAGCGTACCACGGTGTATGCACCGGTTCAAAAGGCGCTATGTTACTACGCAGCACGAAGGGTGAACCGTCGTCCGTGCGGTGAGATTGCTGAATATAAAACATCAGTTCCTCCGGCAGGAAAAGACGCTGCTCGGAGTTCATCTTCCGATCCGCTCTGGGACCGAAGAGAAGGTTGATACCGGCATTGGACCAAGTGAGGGAACCGGTGTAATGACGCAGGATAGTGCGGAAAGAACGACCGGTATAACCGATATAATCCGATTCGATACCATTATTGCAAGCCGACAAGATCATCAGGTACGGCCGTGTGGCGCAGTTATCGAAGACGAAATTATACAGATATTGCTTGTTCTGCGGTTGGAGATTCTCCCATAGCGCATCCCATAAAGCTTGTTTCTCGTTCTGCCGTAAGTTCAGTTCTTGCCAGTACACCTTACGCCCTGCATCTTCGTACGCACGCTCGAACCAATAGAACGGATACTCCAGCCCCAGTTCATACCACGTCTCTCCGCGTACAAATTTCCAATAGAAATGTTCGGTGTTAAAATCAAACGTACCATAGTTGAAGATCCCGTCGATATCATTAACGGAGTCACGCACGCGGATAGCCGTATGACCATAACGGCTATACAGATCGTCTCCCGGCGTGCAGGTGATGAGCCATATCTGCGCGCTGCTACTCAGTGCTTCTGCTGCCTGTGCACTTAATGTCGCACTTAAGCAGAGACCGAGGATCCATATGTGTAATTTACGCCACATAACACATGATACTATACGGAAGGCATGTACAAACGATTCCCAATAACCAGCCGGCTACCACTTGCTCGCTCGTGTGCGCGTTGAGGCGCAGGCGCGCGAACATCATCACTAAAGAGAACAGGCACCATGCCAAGACAGTGTGCCATGCCGGCGTGACATTGATGATAACATAGTAGTTCATCAGTCCGCCTATCAGTCCTCCGACACCGGTCAGGTGAGCACTGATCTTCCAATACCGGTTGATGAGGGTAATGATGGCCAAGGCGGCTGTGGCGCCGTAGCAGACGAAGGTGATGAACTGCGGGGCATGAAGGATGCCACTCATCAGGTAGGACCAGAAACCGAAGCCGATAGTCGAGTATAGATACGGCCAAGTACGTTCGGTGGCCTCCTCAATCTGGATATCCTGCACCTTGCCGCGACGGATCAACATCCATATCGATGTCATAGGCAGCACGCAGGTGAATAAGACCGTGCCGACGATCGCAATCGCCGCCCATAGCAACGGGCTATGAAACACATAGCAGAACAGCGCAATGCCGTACGTAGGGATAAACAGCGGGTAAAAGACCACACTGAGTATCTTAGCTAATATGTTGGCAAGGATTCTCATCTCGTCTTACGCATGCGCGCTACGGGGATGCCCATCATATCGCGATATTTAGCAATCGTTCGACGCGCGATTGGATAGCCGTTCTCTCCCAAGACAGCCGCTAACTGTTCGTCCGTCAACGGGTTTCGCTTGTCCTCCGCGTCAATATGCTCCTGCAGGATCTTCTTGATCTCCCGCGTCGATATCTCATCTCCTTCGCTGTTGGTCATTCCTTCCGAGAAGAAATATTTCAGTGGGTAGATACCAAATCGCGTCTGTACGTACTTGCTGTTGCTCACGCGCGAGATCGTCGATACATCATATCCGGTGCGGTCCGCGATGTCTTGCAGCACCATCGGTTTGAGGCTGGTCTCTTCGCCGTCCAGGAAGAAGTCATATTGGGCTTTGAGGATAGCCGTCATCGTCTTCATCAGCGTCTCATTACGCTGTTTGATCGCATCAATGAACCATCGCGCGGCATCTAATTTCTGCCGAATGAACTGCGTCGCTTGTTTGGTCTCTGCCGTCTTGGGTAACTGGCTATACTCCGTCAGCATGTCGCTGTATTCGCGACTGACATGCAGTTCCGGTATGTCCCCGGTATTCAGCACAACGAATAACTCCTCATCGCGTTCCTCGATGCTGAAGTCCGGGATGATGGTCTCGCGTTGCGTCTCATACACCGAACCCGTGAAGGCATTCGCCGGTTTCTGGTTCAGGTGCACGATCTCCTGCACGGCGGCCTGGAACAGTTCTTCCGAACAGCCGGTGCGTTGAATGATCTTATCGAAATGGTGTTTGGAGAAGGCATCGAAGTGGTCGGTCAGTATCCGTTGCGCCAGTTCAATGGCTTCGGAAGGATGCTCTTCGTACTTCACTTCCAATTGTTTGAGCAAGCACTCCTGCAGGTTCGCACTGGCGATACCGGGCGGGTCGAACTGCTTGATCTGCCGTACGATATCCTCCATCTCTTCGTCCGTGATGGTGATCTGTTCCTGGAACATCAGGTCGTCCACCAGTTGTTCGGTCGTGCGGCGCAGGTATCCGTCATCATCGATATTGCCTAGCACCCATTTAGCGATGTGCCGCTGAGGCTTGGTCATCTTGGTCAGGTATATCTGCGCTTTGAGCTCTTCTATCAGACTGCTGCCTCCGATGATAGGCACTTCGCGCCGGTCCTCATCGGCCGGACTGTATTGCTGATGCAGCATATAACTCGGTGTCTCGTCGTCAGATATATACTGCTCGTAGTTGAAATCTTCATTCTGCAGCGGGTCGCGTTGCCTGCCGTCGTCGTAGCCGTCGTCCGGCATATATCCTTCTTCGTCCCCCATGTCGTCGTTCGCCAGCACGTCCGTCTCGTCCCGACCTTCTTCTAAGGCAGGATTTTCCTGTAACTCTTCGTTGATCCGTTGACTCAGTTCGATAGACGGCAACTCGAGCATGCGAATCACCTGAATCTGCGTAGGAGACAACTTGGTCGTCTGCGTGAGGTTCTGTTGAAGTCCGACTTTCTGCATATTGATTAGCAATTACTGTTTACCCATTCGAGTACGTTGCTTGTAATATAGGCCAACTGCTCTTCATCCAATTCCGTATGCATCGGTAGCGAGAGTACGCATGCCGCCAGTTTCTCTGCCACAGGGAAATCCCCTTCTTTGTATCTGGAGTCGATATACGCTTTCTGCTGATGCAGCGGCACGGGATAATAGATCATGGCCGGAATGCCGCGTTCTGCCAGCTGCTCGCGCAGCGCATCTCTGTTCGCGCCTACCACGCGCAAGGTGTATTGATGGAACACGTGTGTGGAATGTGCCTGCCGACCCGGAATGAGCAGTCGCTCGTTATCCGCAAAAGCTTGGTCGTAATACACAGCTGCTTTCTGCCGCGCCGCGATATACTCGTCCAGATGGGGCAGTTTGGCATCCAACACGGCGGCCTGAATACTGTCCAGACGACTGTTGACGCCGATCATGTCGTGATGATAACGCACCACCATACCGTGATTGGCAATCGCGCGCATCTTAGCAGCAAGTTCGTCATCGTTGGTGAAGATAGCACCGCCGTCCCCGTAGCAACCTAAGTTCTTCGACGGGAAGAAAGAGGTGCAACCTATATGTCCGATCGTTCCGGCTTGGCGCGTGGTGCCATCCGAGAAAGTATAACGGGCACCGATGGCCTGACAGGCATCTTCAACCACATACAGATGGTGCTCTTTGGCAAGCGCCATAATAGCTTCCATGTTCGCGCATTGACCGAATAAGTGTACCGGCACGATGGCTTTGGTGCGCGGTGTGATCGCACGACGCACGGACTCTACATCCATGTTCATCGTGTTCCAATCCACATCGACCACCACAGGCGTCAGGCCCAGCAAGGCCACCACTTCTGCAGTCGCGATGAAAGTGAAGGTAGGAGTGATCACTTCATCACCAGGTTGAAGCCCCAGACCCATCAATGCAATCTGCAGCGCATCCGTGCCGTTGCCTACAGGAATAACATGCTTCGCTCCCGTGTAGGCCTCTAAATGCGCTTGAAAATCCGTCACTTTCTGTCCTTTGATGAAAGCGGCGGAGTCTATCACCTGCTGAATGCCGGTGTCTATATCCTGCTTGATGCGCAGATATTGCGCCTGCAGGTCAACCATTTGAATCTTTCTCATTCTTCCACTAAGTATTCTACTTCGCTCGGATAAACCCAACCAAAGGTGATATGCGGGTTCGCCGAATAGTCTAACTCGAGATCCAGTTTCTTTTTGGGCATCATAGGAATCGTGCAAGTTACACACAGGTCCGAAGCCTTGAGTTCACTGGCATAGCGCATGCCTATGCGCACTTTCACTTCCGCTGTAGCAGGGAAGAGCCGTGCGTGTGAATGAGGCGGCACGCCGTGCGCGACGATAGGCACTTCGAAGCGTTTCTCTTCAAACTGCTCCGTGTAAACCTCTAAGAGCACGCTATCCGCTTCGGCACGAACACCTTTCGGCAGATCAACCGCGATATATCGGCGCAGCGTGTCATTGAGGTTACTTATCGTCTGAGGCTTCGTCAGCAGGGAATCGATCTGCTTCAGCATCTCTTGCTTGCCGTAGATGGTGATTTGTTGTTTCTGCAGCCTCGGCTTACCGATCAGTTGATAGCCGTCTGCCAACTGAATCTCTCCACCAAACATTAGTTTGACCGTTTTCTCATGCTCTCGGAAATAGGAGCACCGGATCTCTTCCGGATAGGTGTTTAATAAGTTACTGTTGGCTTGCAGTGCCGCCTTGATACTGCCTCGCAGGGCGGTGGACGGAATCTGAATCATTCCGCTGTCGCCATGCACGTATTGATGCAGGTCGATCGTGATCTGCAACGGCTCCCGATGATAATCCACCAGACGGTGACCGGCATCACGTACATCTATCATCACGTGATCCGGTAACCCTTCTTCGCCTAAACCGATATAGGCCGGTTTGCCGATATACCGGATATCCACCTGCACACGCGTGTTGCGTACGGACTGCATAGCATGCCCGTACCAGATGATGGTGGCTAGAACGAAGAAGAGAATAAAGATAATGATGTCTTTATTTCTTCTCGGTTGCAGCAGCTTGCGAAGCATCTGTGAGATCTGCATAAACGCTCTCTTTGCTTACTTTAATGGTCACATCTTTCGAGATCGTGATGAGGAAGGTGTTCTCTTGTACTTCCTTGATCTCACCGAAGATACCACCGGCAGTAACCACTTTGTCGCCTTTCTTCATCGCCTCGCGTTTCTTTTGCAACTCTTTCTGTTGCTTGCGTTGCGGACGAATCATAAAGAAATAGAATACGGCAAAGATGAGCACCATCATAATGATCATCGACCATGGGCTGCCACCTTGACTTTTTGCTACTTCTTCGCTGGCTTGTTCTGCTACTTCAGCGGGAGCTCCGTCTTGTAATAAGATGAAATCTAATAACATAATAATTGGATTTTAATGTTTATGATTATTTAATTGTTAATGCTTTGATGAATTTTCCTTCATTGCGCATATCGCGGATGATTTCCGTCAATATGCCGTTGATGAACATATAACTCTTATCGCCCGAGTAGGTCTTGGCCAACTCGATATATTCGTTGAGCGAGACGGTGAGCGCGATGTCCTCAAAATGCAGTATCTCCGCCAGTGCGGTCTCCACCAGCACGCGGTCCATATACGCGATACGGTCGGCATCCCAGTTCTTCAGGTGGCTGTTGATCAACTGCTCGTACTGCTCGTGTCCCTCTAACGCATGGTCTAGCAATTCCATTGCGAAACCTAACTCTTCCTCGCTGTCGAACATCTCTAGCAGCGGCGTCTCCGGCGTGCTGTCTTCCGCGAAGCGCTTGATGGTCTTGATGACATAACTGATGATAACATCGGCGTCTGTGGTCCAGTTCGCTTTATCCAGCACCACCTCCATCTCGTCCAGCGCATCGCTCAAGGTAGCACTGTCTATCAGCAGGTTCTGGTATATCTGCCGCCACAACCGCTTGTCATCCTCGTACGTGCACGTCTCCGCCTCCATGTAGGTGCGGTAAAAAGCGCTCTCCGTCAACTGGCGATACACTTCGTGAACAGCAGGAATACCGCTATCCCAACTCAGGTTCTGCTCCGCAATGCGAGCGCGCAGCGCACGGTTGTCAAACAACTGCTGGGCCAGACGGTTCGATACAAAGCGTCTGTTCGGCGTCCAGTTCGAGTGCGTAGCACGCGCGCGTGCAGCCTGCTCCTCCAACTGCTGCTGGGCATAAGCCGTTAACTGGTTCGCAAAATCCAGCATCATAAAATATAGGTCGTACGTGTCAGCAAAACTCTTGCGCAACTCCTTTCGAGCCGTGCCGGGAGTCTTGTCTCCGTCTTTATAATAGGCGAACAGCGTTTGCAGCACGCGCGTACGAACCATTGTACGATTAATCATATACTTTAACCTTTAAAAATTCGCGCAAAGTTACAAAAAAATAATGATATATGCAAAAAAATGTGAAAATTAATCAATTTTGTTTGCAAAATAGAAAATTTTTTATTACCTTTGCAGCGTTTTTCATTAAAATTGATAAAAATGGAGAAGAATCAAGAAGAAAGACGCGAACAGGAGATCGTTTATAGCCGTTCGGTCAAAGCGGGGAAGCGCATCTATTATTTAGACGTACGTAAAGCGCGAAATGCGGATCTGTATCTCTGTATTACGGAGAGCAAACGCCGTCAGAGTGAGGGAGAAGAAGCACCTTCTTTTGAGAAACATAAGGTGTTCTTGTACAAGGAAGATTTTGCGCATTTCACAGAGGGACTGCAGGACGTCATTGCGTATGTTCAGAGCCAGTTAGGGACAATAGAAGAGCGTCCGGCATGGACTCCGGAGGCGCAAGAAGAGCCGGCAGAACCAGCTGCTGAGGAAAATAAGAAGAAAGGTCTCTTCGGAATTTTCAAGTAAGAGAATCTACAATCTTTTCAGCAATAGCTGCTTTGCTTTGCAGGGGGCATTCGATAGAATGGCCGTCTGCGAAGAAGATTGTTACGCGGTTTGTGTCGGTGCCGAAACCGGCTCCTGCATCCTGCAGCGAGTTCAACACAATCGCATTGAGATGTTTGCGTTCCAGCTTTTGGAGCGCATTCTTTTTTTCGTCTTGCGTCTCTAACGCAAAACCGATCAGTTGTTGGTGGGCTTGTTTGCTCTCGCCCAGCGCACGAGCGATGTCCGGCGTCGTTACCAAGTGCATAGAATAGTCCTGTTGCCCTGCTTCTTTCTTGATTTTCTGTGCGGCGGTCTCTTCCGGTCGGAAATCCGCTACGGCGGCGCAGAGAATAGCGATATCTGTCTGTGGCCACTCGGTCATACAGTATTCGTACATCTGCTGCGCGCTCAGCGCATCAATGCGGCGGATAGCACCCATCGGGTTGCAAAGGGTCGCGGTGCTGTTAGCACATACGAGCGTGACGTCCGCACCCCTGCGTGCGCAGGCTTGCGCCAAAGCAAACCCCATCTTGCCGGTGGAGAAATTACTGATGAATCGCACGGGGTCGATCTTCTCTTGCGTACCTCCGGCGGTGATTAACACGCGCTTGCCGCGCAGTGTCTTGGGCGTTAACGCGTACTCCAAGGCTTCTTGCAGTTCCTCTATCTCCGGCATGCGTCCTTTGCCGCTGGTGCCGCAGGCTAACTCGCCTTCTGCCGGCTCGATGACCGTCACTTTCTCCCAGGTCCGGAGGGTAGCTATCGCTTGTTGGGTAGCAGGGTTCTCCCACATCTTGTCGTTCATCGCCGGCGCTATCACGATCGGTTTGCGTGCAGCGCAGGAACAGACAGTGGTCGTTAGGGCATCGTCTGCGATGCCGCAGGCGATCTTGCCTAATACATTCGCCGTCGCCGGAGCTACAATCATCGCGTCCGCCCATACAGGCAGCGAGATATGTTCCGTGGCGTGCTCATTGATAGCTGCGAACACATCGGAATAAACTCTGCAACCCGATACGGTTTGCAGAGTCAATTCAGTAACGAACTGCAGGGCATTCTTCGTGGTTGTCACCCTTACTTCCGCACCCGCTTTGACAAGCGAACGAATCAGTTCCGGGATCTTATAGGCCGCAATGCCTCCGCTAATTCCTACAACAATGTGTTTGCCTTGAAGGGACATTATTATTTCAATGCCTCGTCGCGGTTACCTGTGCGGTAAACAAGGTCTCCGTCCAGGAACTCCTGAGTAGCCATCAGCGTCGGTTTCGGCAGACGCTCGTATTGACGGCTGATCTCAATCTGCTCGCGGTTCTCAAACGTCTCCTCCAGGTTGTCCTGAGGAATGGAGAAATCTTGTAATTTGGCGTCTAACTCACGCTTGATACCCGCGCTAATCTGATTTGCACGTTTAGCGATGATAGCAACGGTTTCATACACATTGCCAACCGGCTCTGTCAATTGGTTCAAATCTCTTGTCACCGTGTTTGTCGGTGCTTTTGATGCTTTGTAATCCATGTCGCGCTGGCTAAGGTTCGCGCGACTTCGAGCTCTGCTCTCGTATAGCGCTACACCTTGCCCTCGCTCTTCGGTCGGACTCACAGTCCTCCCGAGGTTAAAGGGCTCCTCCTAGCCAGTAAGGAGGGTTTAATTATCGTTATTCTTTCGTGATCTTGCGAATCTGCTGGAGCATTTTATCCGCTTCCTTGCGGTGCTTGGATTCCGGATATTCAGTGGTAAAATTATAATACTCGTCCTGTGCTTCACGAGCGCGCTCAAACTTCTTCTCTTCGAATGAATTAACCATCTGCTCGTATTTGGCCTGCAGGATTAGCCAACTGAATTCCTCCTGATATTTATTGCTCGGATAGTTCTTGAGCGCATTCTTCGCTACGATCTCGCAGCTTAAGTAGTTATTGCCCAGATAGGTGCCTAAATTATAGTACAACTGCGCACTCTTCAGTTCTTTGTAAGCTAACTTGTCGTACAACTCGCTCATCTCCTGATAGGCCTGCTCGGCGTATGGACTTTCGGGGTACAACTCCACGAAGAGCGTGTGGGCTTCGATCGCTTTCTTGGTCGTCGTCTGGTCCAAACGCGCATCCGGAGCATCCAGGTAGAGGCAGTGACCTATTTGGAAATAGGCTTCAATCGCATATTTACCCTTTGGGTAATTGCGCACGTATGCCTGATAATAATCCGTCGCGGATTCGTACGCTTTCTGACCCATATAACAACGGGCCAGATAGGCCAGCACGTCCTCCGAACGCTCCGTACCTTTGTAGTATCCGCTCACGTCGTCCAAAAGGGTCTGCGCTTTGACATACTGCTTGTCGTTGAAATACTGCAACGCGGCCTGGTATTTCTCCTCAGGATCGCGGGATTTCAACAAACGCTGGTATTCCCCACAACTCGTTAGGAACACCATAAGAAACAGAAATATGTAAAAACTTTTACTGCGCATTTATCCAAATTAGCCTGCAAAAGTACTGCTTTTTTCTGACATGTGCAAATTTTTTTGTTATTTTGCACTCATTTTCTCCCATTTTGAGGAGGTGAGCACCACTAATTCGTCATTTTCCACTACGATCAGCAGACAAGCTGCGTCTTTGGCGCGTTCGATCATGTCGAGTGCTTCTTCCGCGCCGAGCACCATACACGCGGTGGCCAAAGCGTCTGCGCGCATGCAGGTCGAACTGATGACGGTGGCGCTATAGACCGAGCGCTGGATAGGACGGCCGACGCGCGGGTCGATCGTATGACCATAGACCGTCTTGCTCTCCTCGTCCGTGCGGAAATTGCGGTAGTTACCGCTGGTAGCCAGGCAGGCGTCCGTGAGGTGTAATATCTCCTGATAACCCTCCTGCACACCCTCATTGTTGAGGTTCGGTTTGCTGATACCGATGCCCCAGGGTTTGCCTTCGGCATTCACGCCGTGTGCTACTACTTCGCCGCCGATCTCCACCAGGTAGTTGGTGCATCCGTGTTCGCGCAGCACCTGTGCCACTACGTCGCATGCTTGCCCTTTGGCTACAGCACCGGCATCCAGTGCCACACGCGGATCGGACTTGATCACTTTGTGATCCACCAGCTGCACTTTCTCAAACCCGACAAACTGACGAATACTGTCTATGGCCTGCTCGTTAATGGCAGCCGGTTGATAGCTTTTGTTCCCGAAGCCGAAATAGTTCACCAGCGGCCCGATAGTGATGTCGAACGCACCGCCTGACAGGGCATACACCCGTTCGGCTTCGGCGAACATCGTCTCGAAGGTCTCGTTCGTCATCGTGTCGCGGTTCGCATTCACGGCAGATAGGATAGAGTGGGGATTGAACATACTCAGGCTGTTGTCAAACGCCTGCAGTGCGTCTTTTATCACCGACTCTAAGTCCTCTGTCGCTTCGTATTGGATGTGATACTCCGTGCCGAAAACATGCCCTTGATTGAAGTGGTACGTGTTCTCCGCCTTTTGGTCATTCGGTTCCCACACCCATAGCAGCAGCGCAGCTACCACTACGCCGATCATGGGAACAATCGTTTTTCTGGGGTCTGCTTGAATCATATTAGAACCAAAGACCGATACCTACTGCGCCACTCAGTTTCTGCTTGTAGAGTTTTTCGTCACCGGCTTTCCAGATCAATACATTATCTTTGTTGATGCCGTCGGGGTTAACCGTTCCCTGTGCGAAGAAATCCAGTGTCAGGTGCTCGAACTCCCACTCTTTGTTCAACTTGAGAGTGACGTTGGTGCAAGCGAATTTCTCATTGCCGTACAGATCACTGGCCCACGGAGACATACCTACCTGTGCACCGAGGGTCAGACCGATATTCTCGAACGTGTAGTCATAACCTACTTCCAGATAACTGGACCAAGCACGACGCGGATCACCGTTATCATCATAAACGAGGTCATTTCCGGCTACCGTTGTGTACCAGTTGATGTAGGCGCTTACGCCGAAGAAATGATCGAAGTTATACCCTGCCCATACTTCTGTGGTAGAGGTCGAGCCGAGCGAGTCGATGTCCGCTACGCTCTTCCAGTTAAAGAACGAAGTGCCGTCGCAATAGTAATAATGGTTGAAACCGACACTCAGACCGCAAGCCGTGAACGAACCTACGATGTCCAACTCCGGCATGAATTTGGTGTTGGGGTTGATCTCATTTCCTTCCAGGTCGATGTAAGATGCCTCACCTTTCTTGAACATATAGTCAGAAGCACCGATGTTTCCCCATGCGCCGATACGGAGCGAGGTGTGCTCGCCGTCGTAGCCGATCTCTACGTCCGGTTGGAAACTCAGACCACCGTTGTACTGACCACGCCAGATATAACTGCTCACGATCTCAAAACCTGCATCGTAAGCAAAACCTACTTCTGCCTTGACAGACATCACTGCTGCCATCATTGCAGCAGCTAAAACTAATACCTTTTTCATTGTTTTTATTGTTTGTTATTTTGTGAAATATATTCCGAATGTAGCATTCAGATTGATGACGCTTTTGGGCGCCATCGGGCATACCGCTACTTGTCCTTGCAGCATCAACCCCATGTGCTTGGCTACCGTCCAATCCTTGCGCAACCTAAGTTCGATATTCTGCAGCGCTGCTCCGCGGGCATTGTAGCAACCGCGCCAAGGCGTCACACCGATCGCTCCGAAGATGCTGAATCCGCTTCCCAATGCCTGCTTATAACTGATTTCAGCATAGCTGGAGTAAGCACGAACCGTGTCGCCGTCGGCATTCAAGTAACAGTCGGAGGCCGCGATACGAGTGCCCCAAGAGAACGTAAGAGGGATCTTCTCGCTGATGGTGTATTTGGCATTCAACTCCAAGCGGTTGCCCTTGTCCGGATAATTGCCGAAATCGAAGAAACCCGTGTTGAAATTATGGATGTAGAGCGCATAGATATTCAGTCCCCAGCGCTGGAAGCCCAAACTGAAATCCACCTCGGGTAGGAACTCCGTAAAATAGATATCCGTCGCTCCGAGATTCCACCACATGTCGAAGTACACCCCGTAAAAACCTACGTTCGCGTCCAACTGTATGTTCGGTCCGCCGCAATACAAACCGCGCCATAGATAGGCGGCCTGCACCTTGGCTTCCGCAGAATAGGTGAACTCGTCCGCGTGCGATTTCTTCTCGCCCGCGTACGCGTAAGATAAAAAAGGTAATGCCCCGATGCAGAGCATCAGAGCTATTATCTTTCTAATGGATTGTTGAAAACCGTTCACTGTTGCTTAAAGCGCATTCTGCACTTCCCATGCACGGCGCAGAGCTACCTCTAAAATACGGGTGTTGCTGAAAACGACAATACCGCCATCGGGACCCGGCTCAATATGATAATCCGCATTGCCCTCACCGTTGAAGTATGCTCTTACTTCGTCCCCGGTGATATTCAACTCAGCTGCAATTGCATCCATACTACCGTGAGGAAGACTGTCTTTTACCGCGCGAAGGCGATTGAATGTTGTACGCACCATAATTGTTCGTAAAATTTTATGAGTTTATTGTATGTTAATTGGCATTTTTTGAAATTTGCTGCAAAGATACTGCTTTTTTTTGAAATGCGCAAGGCTTTTGTTAAAAATTTTATTTTTATTTGCATATGTAATTATTTTTTTGTAATTTTGCACGCGAAATTGGATTAAGACGGAGCGTAGTATGAAAAGAGTCTTTCTGTTGCTGTTGTTGCTGATGCCGATGATGATGGTATGGGCGGCGAAAACGAACCGTGAAACGGTGGTCTTGTCGTGCGAGTTGCACTGTCAGGGTTGCTGCGATAAGATCATGAAGAATATCGCCTTTGAGAAGGGCGTCAAGGATATCGTCTGTGATCTGAAGACGCGTACGGTCAAAGTGACCTACGATCCGACCAAGACCACCTTGGAGGCGATCTTAAAAGCATTTGAGCGAATTGGAAAACCGGCAAAGGTGGTAACGCCTCTTGCTGTTGAAACAAAATACCTTTTAAAACACATACAACAATGAAAGTACAAACTATCATGCAGCAGTTAGCTGCAAAGCATCCGGGCGAGGCAGAGTATCTGCAGGCTGTTCAAGAAGTGTTAGAATCGATCGAAGAGGTGTATAACCAGCACCCTGAGTTCGAGCAGGCGAAGATCGTGGAGCGAATGGTGGAGCCCGATCGTATCTTCACTTTCCGTGTGACGTGGATTGATGACCAAGGTGAGGTGCAGACCAACCTCGGTTACCGCGTTCAGTTCAACAGCGCGATCGGCCCGTACAAAGGAGGCCTTCGTTTCCACCGTGCGGTTACCCCGTCGATGCTTAAGTTCCTGGGCTTTGAGCAGACCTTTAAGAATGCCCTTACCACTCTCCCAATGGGCGGTGCGAAGGGTGGTTCGGATTTCGACCCGGTAGGCAAATCCGACGCAGAGATCATGCGTTTCTGCCAGGCGTTCATGCTCGAGCTGTGGCGTTGCATCGGTCCGGACCAGGATATCCCAGCAGGTGACGTAGGTGTAGGCGGTCGTGAGATCGGATTCCTCAATGGTATGTACCAGAAGCTCGCGCGCGAGTACCATACGGGCGTGCTGACCGGCAAAGGTATGACATGGGGCGGTTCGATCCTCCGTCCGGAGGCAACCGGTTTCGGTGCGCTCTATTTCACCCAACACTTGCTGCATGAGGCAGGCAAAGATATCAAGGGCAAGACGGTTGCTATCTCCGGCTTCGGCAACGTAGCATGGGGTGCTGCCACCAAGGCCGTTGAACTCGGTGCTAAGGTAGTGGCAATCTCCGGTCCGGATGGTGTGGTAGCGATCAAGAACGGTATCACCAAAGAGATGATCGACTACATGCTCGTTATGCGTGCTTCCAACCGCAATAAAGTGCAAGATATGGCGGATAAGTTCCCGAAAGATTGCGTCTTTACGGCGGACAAGAAAGCATGGTCTATCCCGTGCGACATCGCCCTGCCGTGTGCGTTCCAGAACGAGCTCTCTGAGGACGATGCTAAGCAACTCAAGGCCAATGGCTGCTGGTGCTGCTGCGAGGTAAGTAACATGGGGTGCCAACCGGGTGCTATCCATTTCTTCCAGAATAACGGAGTGCTCTTTGCGCCGGGTAAGGCAGTCAACGCCGGTGGTGTAGCTACTTCGGGTCTCGAGATGACTCAGAACGCGGAGCACCTCAGTTGGACGGGCAAGGAGGTAGACGAGCGTCTGCATCATATCATGCAGTCCATCCACGAGCAGTGCGTGAAGTTCGGTCGTCAGGCAGACGGACATATTGACTATGTCAAGGGTGCCAACATCGCCGGCTTCATGAAGGTTGCGACAGCTATGCTTGAACAGGGCATCATTTGATGCAGCTGTTCAAAGTGATTTATCATGGAACAAGGAATTATCTAAGCTATGTATCAGGATTTTCAAAAACATCTGCAATCGACCTTGAATGAAATCAAGGAGGCAGGTTTATATAAGAACGAGCGCGTGATCATCACACCGCAATCGTCCGGCATCGCCGTAGAGGGTGGACAGGAAGTGATTAACTTCTGCGCCAACAACTACCTCGGTCTCGCCGATAACAAAGAACTCATCGAAGCAGCTAAGGCCCGCATGGATGCACGCGGTTACGGTATGGCGTCCGTACGCTTCATCTGTGGTACGCAGGATACGCACAAGGAGCTCGAGCGCGTCATCTCCGACTTCTTCGGCACCGAGGACACCATCCTTTATGCCGCTTGTTTCGATGCCAACGGTGGTTTGTTCGAACCGCTGCTGACGGAAGAGGATGCGATCATCTCGGACGCCCTCAACCATGCGTCGATCATCGACGGCGTACGTCTGTGTAAGGCGGTGCGCTATCGTTATGCGAACGGTGATATGGCGGACCTGGAGGAGCAACTCAAGAAAGCGCAGGCACAGCGTTTCCGTATCATCGCCACCGACGGTGTCTTCTCGATGGACGGTAATGTATGTCCGCTGGATAAGATCTACGAGCTCGCGCAGAAATACAACGCACTGGTGATGGTGGACGAGAGCCACTCTGCCGGCGTAGTAGGTAAGACCGGACACGGTGTGACCGAACTGTATAACATGCGCGGCAAGGTAGAGATCATCACCGGCACGCTCGGCAAGGCCTTCGGCGGATCGGTAGGCGGATTCACCACGGGTCGCAAAGAGATCATCGACCTCCTTCGTCAGCGTTCGCGTCCGTATCTCTTCTCGAACTCCATCCCGCCGATGATAGCTGCGGCTGGTATCAAGACCTTCGAGATCCTCACGCGCAGCAACGAACTGCAAGACCGTCTGCACGAGAACACCGCGTACTTCGTGGAGAAGATGAAAGCAGCCGGTTTCGATATCAAACCGACCCAGAGTGCGATCTGCGCCGTGATGCTCTATGATGCCAAACTCAGTCAGGTCTTCGCGGCCGAACTGCAGAAGGAAGGTATCTATGTCACCGGCTTCTATTATCCGGTCGTTCCGAAAGGGCAAGCACGTATCCGCGTGCAGGTTTCTGCAGCGCACACACGCGAACAATTGGATAAGTGTATCGCGGCCTTCACGAAAATTGGCACGAAACTTGCAGTACTGAAATCATAAATCATAAATTTGAAATAATAAATTATGAAAGCGCTTGTAAAGCGATATGCTGAACCGGGTATCTGGATGGAAGAAGTCCCGATGCCGGAAGTAGGGGTGAATGATGTGCTCATCAAGGTCATCAAAGCCGCTATATGTGGCACGGACCTGCATATGTATAAGTGGGATGCCTGGTCGCAAGCCCATTGCAAACCGCCTTATACGATGGGACACGAGTTCGTCGGTATCGTAGCCGAAGTGGGTGCAGGTGTGCGTAACTTCAAGGTAGGTGAACGTGTCACGGCTGAAGGACATATCGTCTGCGGACACTGCCGTAACTGTCGTCGTGGAATGGGACATGTCTGCGAGAACACGATATCGGTCGGTATCATGGGCAAAGACGGTTGTTTCGCCGAATATGTCACTATCCCGGAGACGAATGTGGTGAAGTTGCGTCCGGAGATCCCCGATGATTTCGCAGCTATCATGGATCCCTTCGGCAACGCGACGCATACGGCCCTCGCTTTCCCGCTGCTGGGCGAAGATGTGCTCATCACGGGTGCAGGCCTCATCGGTACGATGGCCGCAGGTATATGCCGCTACGCCGGAGCCAAGCATATCGTGGTCACCGACATTAACCCCTTGCGACTGGAGATCGCCAAGAAGATGGGTGCCACCCTCACGGTGGACGGATCGAAAGGCGAGACGGTGCAAGGCGCGATGGAGCAACTGGGTATCCGCGGTTTCGATGTAGGACTGGAGATGTCCGGCGCACCGGCTGCCTTCAACGACATGATCGCTCATATGTACAAAGGCGCTAACATCGCCCAACTGGGTATCCTGCCCTCGGAGACGCAAGTGAACTGGTCCGATGTCATCTTCAACGCCCTGACGATCAAAGGTATCACGGGTCGCCGTATGTGGGAGACCTGGTACCAAATGGAGCAGATGTTGCTCGGCGGACTCGACCTCTCGCCTGTCATCACCCACCGCTTTAAGTTCGATGATTTCCAGAAAGGCTTCGATGTCATGGTTAGCGGCCAGTGCGGCAAAGTATTACTGGAGTGGTAAACCTCTTCGTGATAACGTGATAACGTAATAACGTAATTAATTAAAAGTATGAAAAAGATTTTACTAAGCGCTCTGCTGCTGGTAAGCAGCATCGCAGTATGCTCCGCTTTGACCCGTGAGGGATTGACGGAGTACAAGTTAGACAACGGCCTGACGGTGATGTTGTGGGAAGACCATGAAGCGCCGGATGTAGAGGGTTAC
>JAFXYK010000073.1 GCA_017541805.1 Paludibacteraceae bacterium | reverse complement strand
CTGGTTCGGATAGCGCGGCATAGACGCTGCGGCAGGGTTGTTATTCGGGTCGCGCACCTCGTCAGCACCGGTGGTCCATGTAGGACGGTGGCAGTAGTCACAACCGATCTGCGAGAACAGTTCCTTCCCTTTCAGCACTTTCTCGTCGGTGACATTACGTGCGGCAGGGACAGCCAGACCACGGTGCCAAACCATGACTTGCGTGAACTCTTCATCGCTCATCTCTGCCGGTAACTCTTTGGATGTCAGGTAGTTATATATCTCTTCCTGTGTACCGAACACTTTTTGTACTTCCGGATCTTTGGATGCGTACTCGGCATAGATCGTGCCGTTGAGGTCGAGGTAGTGGTACTTACGATCGGAGCGCGTCACATTGGTGATATTCCAAATGGCATTCGCGCCTGCACCATCCATGATAGGACCGCGTGTGAGGGCGTAGGTGAAACGTTTCGGGCCCCATTGCGGGTCGTTCTTGTAGTATCCGCTGGTCTGGAAACCGCCGTTCCAGAAAGCAGGGTTGAGTCCGTTCTTGAGCTTGCCGTCATTGGCTTCTTTCTCATACTGCGCGATGATATCCGCATCGGTGATAGCGTCCAGCAGACCGGAGCCGTAGACACCGATCGTGTTCTCCAGTTTGACCTCATAACCTTGTGTCTCGAGCAGTCCGTCCGGGTCGCGATAACCTTGGTTATAGACATAAACGGCGGTGTTCGGCATGGTCACTTCGGGGTACCGCAGTTCATAGGTCTCGCCGTCCTCGAACTTATTACCGTGCTCATCGACCGCGGTCTTCCAGGTGACGGTGATCTGATCGGGATCGAGCGGTGCTTTGAACGGCGCAGCGCCGAAGAGTTGCGGCATGCCGGCTAACCAAGGTACGTACGCTTGGGTAGCAGGGTTGATGACCACGAGTAAGGTACCGTTACCTACGTTCGCCGCATCGTATTTGCCTTCGGGAACGGAAGTACCGTGACTGTAGTTCGGGTGACAATGCTGGCAGGACGAACGGACATAGACCGGGCCTAAACCGTGTTGACGACCTGTCTCATTGGTGACGAAAGGTTTCTCGGCGATCTGATCGCCTTGTGCGAAGGCGGTACCGAGTCCTGCGTCCTCCGTAGCCGGTGTCGGTTGACGGAAGGTCATAGACGAGAGGTTGGTAGTAGTACCTAACTTACCTCCGGTGTAGTACCATTCGGGTTTGTCGTCTTCGGGTGTCTCACCACCGCCGCGACAACCCGCCAGCGCGATAGCTGCTAAGGCGATAAATAAAAATTCTTTTTTCTTAGCCGTAAAAGCACGATTAATTACATTTTTCATGATGTTATTTGCTTAATAAGGGTAATACTTCATCATCAAGAATCTGCTCAAGTGCCGACACCTTATCGATGGCGGTCTTCACGAGCGGATTGCCTTGTGCGGTGTTCTCAAAGTCCTCGATCGCTGCGATAGCTGCGATAGCTTCTTCGATCGCCTTGCGTACGTTGGCATCCAGATCGGCATCCTGACGATAGACGTAGTTAGAGATCGCATAGTCACCGGCCTGTGCACCGCAGTACGCATGTTGGATAGAACGGATGTTATCCGCGAAATCCTCGGTAGAGGTGCAGCTGTACGGGCTCTCGATATAATCGCGCTCTTCGGCAGTGCTGCTGATATAGGGGTTGCCTAACTTGAGGTCAGCCACTTCGCTTGCGATATCCACAGCTCCGGCAATAATCTCTTCCGCTACTTCCTGGTAGGAGACGTAGATAGAACCGGCTTTACCGGCATTGATCATTTGTGCGCCGTAGCGGTCTTCGTAGGGTTCGATCTCCGCCTCTTCGAGGAGGGTCATCTTGTCTGCACTCACTTCTCCTGCCCAAGCGTACTCAAGCAGAATAGCCTGTTGGGTGAGGTCCTCCACGATAGCATTCAGATAGACTGCTTCGGCATGGGTGAGGTTAGCTGCATGGGGACGACCTGTTCCTACAGCACGTCCGCCTTGCTCAACGGATTCGAAGAGCAGGTATTCGGCTGCATGGAAGCCCTTGAGGGCGTAACCCAGTTTATCACCGACGTACGCACCGCCTTCTTCTTCGATCTGCGCCATACGAGCAGAGTCATGCAACAGGGCGTTCATCGCATTGAAATCGAGCGGCCATGAGTCGATGTGGGGATCGATGTTATGCGCACCGGCAGGACCGTAGAGGAAGGCTTCACTCTGCTCCCAGTGTTTACGCATCTTTCTCCAGTTAGCATCCGCTGTAATCATCAGGTCGGTGTAACCTTCGCCTTTCTCGACTCTGTCGAGGATAGTCTGTGTGTTAGCGAGCAACTCCATGCCGGCATCCGCCATGGCTTTGTAGGTCGCAACGACCGTGTGGTTCACATAGGGCGTGGCAGCTTGCTGCAACGCCGCTTCTTTGTCTGAGGTGGGTTCCGGGTTTCCACCCGTACAACTTGTTCCGATTAATCCGATCATTCCGATTAATCCGATCATTGTAAATAACTTTTTCATTTTTGATTTATGATTTTTGATTGTTGATTTTATAATTCATAGAATCCTGCGTAGACGATGCCGATCGCAATCTGCGGTTCATCGTTGTATAGTTTCCCGCGTGTGCCGTCCGCGCGCGTACCTTGTTTAAGAATACCGTACGAGAACTCGGCTTTGACGCCGATCTGCGGGATGGGGAAGTAGTTGATTCCTACGGCTGCGCGATGTCGTCCGCACCAGGCGTACATGTCCGTCGGTTGGTTGTCGTATTTGAACATCGAGTCGTAGTAGTCATAACGACCGAAGACGTAAAAGGCCTGTTTTTTCTCGACCAGTTTCTTGTTAAGCGAGAAGAAGTCATAGCCGGCTTCGAAACCTGCCGCAAGGGCGTCGGATGCCACCCATTGTTTGCTGGACACGGAGCCTTTGCGCATGGATATATTGTATTGCGTGATAGCGGCGGCGTCACTGAGGTGACCGTACATGAACGAGCCTCGGAGTACGACCCCATAGTCTTTGTATGCAAAGTCAAACGCACCGATAGAAACCGTTCCTTTGACGTTCTTGTAGGCACTCGCATCCAGTTCGGCATTGGTCTTACTGAGGGTATTGCGGAACGAGTTGCCGCAGTATCCGCTGAGGCTCAGTCGAAGTCCTTTTACACCCGTGTAATCGACACGTGCCGCACCCGCGAAGACATTCGCCAGTTTGAACTCATAGGGACTGCCGGCACCGGGTTTGACCCAGTTCTTACGGTTGAAGCGGTCGCTGTCCAAGCCGGGCAAAAACATCGCCTGATAATGCCAGCCGTTCTCGGTACTGCCCATGAAGGTCAGGGCCACTTCATGCCAGGTGGAAGGGATGATGGTGAACTCGCCTTCGTTACGATAGACACTGAAATACTCGGTCGGTTCGTGGTGCGCATTCAGTCCTCCGACAGGGATGACTTGCATACCGGCGCGGATGATCGCATAGCGGTTGAACGCTTTCTGCAACCAGAACTGCTCGAGTGCCACTTCACCTCCGCGTTCGATCTCGGATTCGTACTCACCGCCTTCTTCTTCCTCTATCTCGATCGCTGACTCGGTACCACCGTGTTCGAACTCTATCTCCGTGCCGACGGACCAACCGTGTCCGAAGTCATAACCCAGATAGATGACGACGTGCGGCAGGTCGAACTCACCGTAGTGGTCGTTGGCATATTTCTCGGGGTTTTTACCGTAACGGAGGTAGTTATTGGAGAAGAAACAATGCTTGGCGGTCACTTCGCCGTAGCCGCCGATCGTGAACTTACCGCGTTGGTATTTCTTCTTCTGTTTGGGCATTGTATCAGTGACGGTTGTGTCCTTGGGCACTTGTTTGGATGCGCCTGTCGCGCCGTCCACATATCCCAAGTTATTGGGATTGGCTGTTTTTTGCTCCAATCGCTCGATGCGTTGAATGAGCGCCTGCATGTCCGCTGCACTCACCTTGATGGAGTCCTCTGCGTGCGCACCTAACACGCACAAAATCAATGCAATAAGTATGATTGCTTGTCGTTTCATATCCGATAAAAAGAGGATGTTCTTTTATGATGCAAAATTACTGTTTTTCTTGTGACCGCGCAATACCCAAAAGTGGGGAAAAAATGATGCCAAATTTGCATATATCGATTTTTTTTTGTACTTTTGCACGCTTTTTCGGAATGACAGGTATGAAAAGATATATACAGGTATTGGTTTTTGCGCTCCTATGCGCCGTGCCTTTATGGGCGCAGGAGCAGTATGATGCGCACCTCGTCGGACACGTCCTCGACGAGAAGACGGGCGAGCACCTGCCCTATGTGAACGTGCAGATCAAGGGGACGAACATAGGTACGGTGACCGACGAGTCGGGCCATTATTTCCTCAAGGATCTGCCCCTCGGGCGCCAGATAGTGGTCTTCTCGTATGTGGGGTACGAGACGCTGGAGCTGCCGGTCAAGATCGAGGCCGACAAGACCACCGAGTTGAAAGCCACCATACGCGAGTTGTCACAGCAGCTGAACAGCGTCGTCGTGACGGCTAACCGCTATGCGACGAAGCGTCAGGAGGCGGCTACGATCGTCAATGTGCTCTCGCCCAAGCTGTTCGAGACGACGGCTGTAGCCTGTGTGGCCGATGTGTTGAATTTTCAACCCGGACTGCGCGTGGAGAACACCTGCTCCAACTGCGGTAAGACGGAACTGCGTATCAATGGTCTGCAAGGACAATACACCCAGATTCTCCTGGACAGCCGGCCTGTCTTCTCCAGCATGGCGTCGGTGTACGGCCTGGAGCAAGTGCCTGCAGCGATGATTGACCGTATAGAGGTCGTGCGCGGAGGCGGTTCGGCGATGTACGGCGCAAACGCCATCGCGGGTGTGGTGAATATCATCACGAAGGAACCCGTCCGTAATTTCGTCAATATATCCAACACGAGCATGATCAACGAGCATGCCGGCTATGATATCCATACGGACCTGAACGCATCCGTGATGTCCGAGAACCGTAAGATAGGCGCCTATCTCTTTGCGAGCCACCGTACCCGCAGTGCCTATGACCGCGATGCGGACGGCTTCAGCGAAGTGCCTAAGATGCGCGCTACGACAGCCGGTGCACGGGCGTTCTTTAAAACCAGTGCGTACAGTAAGATCACAGCCGAATATCATCATACGACGGATTTTCGTCGCGGCGGTAACCGCTTTGATTTTGAACCGCACCAGGCGGATATAGCGGAGCAGTTACGCCATAACATCGATGCCGGTCAGCTGGCGTTCGACTGGTTCTCGGAGGACAACCGTCATTTCGTCTCTGCCTATTCGGCATTGCAACATATCGGGCGCGAGAGTTATTTCGGCGCCGGCCGTGACACCGCGGCGTATGGTCGCAGTACGGACCTCAGTTCGACCACAGGCCTGCAGTACCGCTTCTCCTACCCCTGCGGACGGGCAAAAGGCGATCTGACCGTCGGTGCCGAATATACGTACAACGGTCTGCATGACCGCATGGTGGGGTATAACCGCGATATCCTGCAGAAGGTGCATGTGGGCGGCGTGTATGCGCAGAACGAATGGAAACAGGAGTCCTGGAGCGTGCTCGTCGGCGCACGGATGGAGAAGCATAACTTGCTGAAAAACGTGGTCGTTAACCCGCGTGCTACGTTCCGCTATACGCCGATCGAAGGACTGGTGCTTCGTGCAGGTTACAGCAGCGGTTACCGTGCGCCGCAAGCCTACGATGAAGACCTGCACGTGGCGGCCGTAGGAGGCAACGTAGCGCTCATCCGGCTGGACCCGAACCTGCGGCCCGAATATTCGCACAGCGCCACAATGAGCGTGGACTGGTATCGGCAGTTCGGGAAATGGGAAGTGAACCTCACAGCCGAAGGTTTCTACACCTATCTGCAGGATGTGTTCTTCTTGCGCGAAGACGGAAAGGATGCTGTAGGGAACGTGCTT
>JAFXYK010000072.1 GCA_017541805.1 Paludibacteraceae bacterium | reverse complement strand
CTAAAACCAAAATCCCAATATTTTTCCCAAGTTTTTATTTGCGTATTACAGAAAAAAGCAGTACTTTTGCATCCGATTTTGGAATATGCGTATTAAATGGTACATAGTATGGTTGTTCTTGGTCGTAAGTATTGCCGCCGGAGCTACTGATGCAGAGACGTATTACAGGCAGGGACGAGAACTACGCGAGGCGAATCAACCTGTTGCTGCAATGGAAGCCTTCATTGCGGCGACACGTGTGCCATCCGACGAATATAGTTATAAAGGTCGCTCGTTCAGCAATATGGCTACGATGTGCCGCATGGGTGAACGCCATGCATTGGCTTATACCTTATACGAAAAATCTGCAGAGCAGTTTGCGAAAGCGAATGACTCGCTCGCATACGCCTATGCGCTGAATAACATGGCATGGGAACAAGCCGTGATGGGACATAAAGACACGGCGATGGTGCTTATCAAAGATGCACTCGCTGCTTGCGCTACAGAGGAAGTGAAAGAGAAAATAAAGGAAAGTCAAATAGCCGCGTACCTCTATGCCGAAGAATATGACTCGGTGTTGATGGCCACGCAGATTTACCCGATGGAATCAGCGTATTTTGCTATTTTACGGGCACAGGCGTTCACGTTTCTTGAGCAGAAAGACTCTGCCGTTTTTTATGCACAACAAGTGCTGGAAATGACCGACAATCCTCGCTACCTGGATGATGTCTATTATATCCTCGTTCATTGCGACAGCGCTGCTAATGCGGATGCTATTCGTGCCTTGGCTTCCACCCGTTCCGACTTGCAACAGACATTAGAGAGGAATAACGCCGAATGGATAGAAGCGATGCTGCTGGCAGAGAAGAGTCTGATTTCCACAAAAAGTCCGATGAAATGGGGACAATTGATTGTTTTTACGCTCCTCTGCCTGGCTGCTTTTGCACTCGTAGCTTACTTACTTTTAGGTCTTCACAAGACCGCAGAAAGTGCGGTAGATCCATTGGCTTTGAACGCATTGGAAGAGCGGTGTGTGCTTTTACGAAGGAGTGCGCAAGTGCGGACAGACTTACAATGGTATGATTACCATCTTTTTTCCAAAGCATGTAATACGCAGTTATCAGGTATCGTCCGCAAACTGGAGCAACGCGGGTTGTCGGAACGTGAGATCCGTATTTGCGTACTCGTGCTAATCGGTTTCTCTTACGCAGAGATGGCAGATATCCTTTACCGCGCAGAAAACGGTATCGGAAAAGATAAATACATGATTGCCAAACACTTAGGTGTTCGCGCCAAAGATTTGAGAAACGAGTTACAACGCATAGCGTGCGATGAATAAGTGGCGTTCCTATATAGGCCTGATGCTCCTGCTGCTCCCTATCCTTTCGAAGGCAGGTAACACGATCTCTATTCCCCTGGAGATGCGTGTGATATACTATGCGCCTCAGGACAAACCGACAGGTAGCACACCCGACCCGACGGACCCGAATCAGTTCCGCGCATCGCTGACCGGCGACGTACTGCATATAGAGACGCAAAAAGATGTTGTCTCGTTCGTGGTTATCCGCAGCACCGCCGGTGATGCCGCCAATGAAGATTATTTCTACGGCCTCAGCTACGGCTCGATCGATTGTCAGTTAACACAGACAGGGGTTTATACCATTGAGATTGGTTGCTGGAAAACCGATTTCATCGGACAAATTGAGGTAAAAGAGATCACTACCTCCGTGCTCAACGGACAGATCTTGCATGCACCTTCATCGCTCATGCCGTATGAACAGTTGCACCCCGGTTTTGTGCACATACTGTGTCTCAAGACATCCTTAGGTTCCACCTTCACTAAATTTATTCCACTACCATGATTAGAAAAGCACACATATGGTTCATTTTGATGGCTTTTTCTTCCGTTTTCATCGGATGTATGCGAAGTGAAGGAAACCCTCCTAGTAACGGAGCACCTCGTTTTATCGTGAGCGGCACAGTGACGAATACCACGGGAGCAGCGATCTCCGGCATCCGTGTCTCATTGAACGGATTCATCCCTACGGATGGACGAGAGATAGCGTCTTACAACTACGCTATCACTGATACCGCCGGTCAATATACCATCATCCGCTACCGCGGAAGGGATATCCTTGAAGAGATAGAGGTGAGTGTCGCCGATACCGCCGGCATCTATCAATCACAAACATTACTTGCTCCGGTCGCCTATGATAAACAATGGTCGGAAAGCACCCATCAGCAAGAACTTTTCAACGGTTTCGTCACCGCCGATTTCATCCTCATTCCAAAGGAATAACAGTGCTTTGTGTTATAGCAAGGTAGGCTGTATGGCCTAGCTATCGTCTAGGTATGGTCTAGCACATTGTGCAGAAAACATGAAGGAAGGGGGCAAAGGGCAATCTTAATAATCGTATATGTTTGAGGGTGTAGGTAGTATGCGGGATTTGATCCCGCGTAAACAACAAACGTCACACTCCGCATGGGCTGCACCCGCCTATGTCCGAGCCCATAAGAAGTAGAAAATACTAAACCCTAAGAAGCAGAAAATACAAAAAAAGTACGCGCGCGCTTGCACATGTCAGAAAAAAGTTGTACCTTTGCACGCAATTTGGATATATGGCGAATAAAAGGAAGATTATCAACGATCCCGTTTTCGGGTTTTTGTCTATACCGAACGATTTGATTTACGACGTGCTGCAGCATCCCTATGTGCAGCGTTTGAGTCGTATTAAGCAGTTAGGTCTGTCGTATCTGGTATACCCGGGTGCGACCCATAGCCGGTTCGGTCATTCGTTAGGTGCGATGCACCTGATGCAGGAAGCGATTCGTTCGCTACGGTTAAAAGATGTGGAGATCACAGAGCAGGAAGAGACGGCGGCTATGATCGCTATTCTGCTGCACGACATCGGTCACGGTCCGTTCTCGCATGTGCTGGAGCATACGATCGTAGACGGCGTGACGCACGAAGATATCTCGCTGATGATGATGCTGCGCATCAACGAGGATCTAAACGGACAACTCGACACGGCGATTGCTATCTTTAAGAACGAGTACCCGAAGCATTTCTTGCATCAGTTGATTTCGAGTCAGTTGGACGTCGATCGGATGGACTATCTGTGTCGCGACAGTTTCTTCACGGGTGTGCAGGAAGGACGCGTAGCCAGCGAACGGTTGCTGAAGATGCTCGATGTGCGCGATGATAAACTCGTGGTGCAGGTGAAGGGTATCTACAGCGTAGAGAAATTCCTGGTAGCCCGCCGACTGATGTACTGGCAGGTCTATCTGCATAAGACGTCCGTAGCCGCCGAGCAGCACTTGATAAAGATCCTTTCGCGCGCTAAGGAAATAGCTCGCGAGAGCGGAGAACTCTTCTGTTCGCCGGCGCTGCGGTATTTCCTATATCAGAACGTGACGTTCGATATGTTTAGTCCGACGAGTGAAGCGCTGGAGCAATATGCGCTGTTGGACGACAACGATGTGCTGTCGGCTATCAAGGCATGGATATCGAGTGAAGATAAAGTGCTGAGTGCGTTGAGTAAGAGTTTCATCAATCGCCAGTTGTTCCGCGGAGAGTTGTTAGACGCCCCGTTGACCGACACGCAGAAGAAGGAACTGAATAATACCTACGCGAAGGCGTTAGGGGTCTCGGAAGAAGAGGCGCAGTACTTATGGTCCGAACATGTTTCAACCAGTAATACCTATAGCGAAAAGGCCGATTCCATCGATATTTTATACTCCGATGGACGCGTGCGCGACATCGCGGAAGCAAGTGAGATACTGGATTTGAAAGCTCTCACGCATAAGCCAATTAAACGGTACTTATTTAAGTACCGAGTTGAAAGTTGAAAGATGAAAGTTGAAAGAAAATGGAATTTAGTGCAGGACAAATAGCAGCGCTGTTAGGCGGCAAACTGATTGGTAAAGCGCAGGCGATGGTAAGCGATGTAGCGCCGATCGAATCGGCACAAGCGCACCACTTGTCGTTCATCACGGATGCGAAATATATGCCGTATTTGGATGGCACCAAAGCCGGTGCGATATTAGTGAGTGAAGGGTTAGTGGTTAGTGGTGCGCGGTTAGCGGAACGATTCGAAGAGTCGGAACAAGCGGTGATTCTCGTAGAGAACGCACGCGGCGCAATGGGTATGTTGCTGCAACTGGTATCCAAAGCGTTGAACCCTGCCAAACAGGGTATCGAGCAGCCGGTGAGCATCAGCGAAGGTGTCGT
>JAFXYK010000010.1 GCA_017541805.1 Paludibacteraceae bacterium | reverse complement strand
CAAGAATCAAATTTGTATATATTGACTATTACGAATAGTTGTTCCGTAGTATATAAAACACTATAAAATACGGCTTTTTTACATTTTTATCAAAAAAAATTTGCGTATATCAAAAAAAAGCAGTACTTTTGCACCCGCTTTTGAAAAATAAGGCATGGCGGGATAGCTCAGCTGGTTAGAGCGCATGATTCATAATCATGAGGTCCCCAGTTCAATCCTGGGTCCCGCTACAAAACGTCCTTCGGGGCGTTTTTTTGATTATGAATCATGAGGTCCCAAGTTCTTAGCCGCAAGGGCACGATTATGGTGAGCACACCATTTTCAATCCTGGGTCCCGCTACAAAAAAGGAGTCTGCAAGCGCAGGCTCCTTTTGTATATATGTCTCCGTGCTGTTTACAGTCTCTCCAGCTCAACCGTGAAGTGGCGCATGAGCGGTGCTTCTTTGGTGATCTTCAGTCCGCGTGTGATTTGCATACGGCGATCATAGACGTTCTTCAGAGCCGCTGCGATGACATCCATATGATTATTCGTGTACACGCGACGCGGGATACACAGGCGCACGAAATCGAGACCTCCGAAACGGTTCTCTCGCGTCACCGGATCGCGATCCGCTAAGATATAACCAATCTCGCATGCACGAATACCGGCCTCCAGATATAACTCACAGGTCAGAGTCTGCGCAGGGAACTCCTCCTTCGGAATCTGCGTCAGCACTTTGTCGGCATCTACGAAGATCGCATGTCCACCCGCCGGACGCTGGTACGGAATACCGTATTCATCGAGTTTGGAAGCCAGATACTGCACTTGACGGATGCGGGTATCAAGCATATCAAACTCCGTATTCTCCATCAGTCCGACCGCCAAAGCAGCCATATCACGTCCATTCATACCACCATAGGTGATAAATCCTTCGAACGGGATGCAGTACAGTTTGCAACCTTCGTACCAATCGAGTTTATTGGTAGCGATGAAACCACCCATATTCACCAAACCGTCTTTCTTGGACGACATGGTCATGGAGTCCGCATAGGAGAAGATCTCTTTGGTAATCTCCTTGATGCTCTTGTCCGCATATCCTTCCTCGCGGGTCTTGATGAAATAAGCATTCTCCGCAAAACGCGCCGAGTCGATATTCACCGGCACACCGTATTTATGGCACAGTTCGCAAGTAGCCTTGATATTCGCCATAGAGACAGGCTGACCACCGACGGTATTATTGGTGATGGTGAGCACCATGAACGGCACATTACCCGGATTCTCACGAAGCACTTTCTCCAGTTTCTCCAGACTTACATTGCCTTTGAACGGCGCCTCCAACTGGGTATCTTTGGCTTCATCACAGGTCACGTCGATAGCAAAAGCCTTACGGGATTCGATATGCCCCTTCGTAGTATCAAAATGAGCATTACCGGGGATCACCTGACCGGGTTTAACCAGATAAGAGAAGAGCACGTTCTCCGCCGCACGTCCCTGGTGAGTAGGAATGACATATTGGAAACCGGTCAAGGCCGTCACTACATCTTTGAATTCAAAGAACGAGCGCGCGCCCGAGTAACTCTCGTCACCCATCATCATTGCCGCCCATTGACGATCCGACATAGAGCCGGTACCCGAGTCTGTCAGCAGGTCGATGTACACTTGCTCCGACTTGAGCATAAAGACATTGTTCTTGGCTTCAGCAAGCCATTTCTCGCGTTCTTCACGAGTGGATTTGTGGATGGGTTCAACCATCTTAATTTTCCATGATTCAGCAAATGGGAGTTCCATGGTAATGTATATTATAATGAATTAGTAATGCACCTTTGCGACTGCAAAGGTACAACAAAAAATTGACATATGCAAATTTATTTGTAAAAAGACGATAAATTTATCGTAAAGGATAGGTTTTCCGGAGCGATTCGAACTGCTTCGGGTGCGCTTTTAGTTGCTTCGATACACGCATTAACCATCCCGGAGCGGAGTCGCCCTGATTAGTGAGTGGTGATGGATGAAGGGTTATTTTAGGAAGGTTGAAGTGTTCCGCGATTGCATCCAGACACATCTGCGAAGCATTTCGTTTCCCTTCCACTGAGTATCCGGCTATATGCATGGAAGCCAACGAAGCATTAGCGAGCACGGCTTCATCTATCGCCGGTTCGTTCTCCCATGTGTCAAGAATATACGGATGTCCGCTGCGTAAAAGTGCTTGCTCATCCACCACCCCGCCGCGTGCTGCATTGATGATCAACGCACCGGATCGGCATTGACGCAGAAAGGCTTCGTCGCATAGATGAAACGTGGTAGCATCTAAGGGCACATGGAAAGTAATGATATCGCATTTTTGGGCGATTTCATCGAGCGAAACACCTATTTTTTTAGGGGGATCATTCAGTAGCACTTGCATGCCTCTGCGCTCCGCCATCTTCGCCACCAAAGAACCGACATGGCCGACACCGACTATTCCGATTGAAAGGTGAGAGGTGAGAGGTGATAGGTGGTAGAATTCGTTAAGCGCCTCTTCGATATAATCGCATACGGCCTGCGCATTACATCCGGGACAGGACATCCAACGGATACCATGCGACTCGCAATACGCTGTGTCAATATGATCAAAACCAATTGTTGCCGTACACACCATGCGCACTTTGGACCCGCTCAACAAAGCTTCATTCACATGCGTGCGCGTTCGCACGACCAAGACATCCGCTTCCCGCACCGTTTCCGCAGTCATTTGTTCCGGTTCCATCGGACAAATATCAATGTGAGGCCATTCAGTTCGAACAGCCTCAACAAGGTACGGGATATGGGAATCAATGACAATAGACATTAGTCATTGGTGTTTGTTATTCATATTTGATGTTATCGATCAGTCGCACCGGACCGCAATAGACGGTGATACAACCAATCGCATGGCGGAAAGTATCGGTAGGCAGAAGGGTCGTTTGATCCACGATCTCGTAATACTCCACCTCTAATCCATCTACTGCATTGATGGTGTCAATGACGCGTTGCTGCACAGAAGCGACTGTTGCACCGGCCTCTTTTGCCCATTTTTGCGAAGCAAAGAGGGTTTGCGATATCGCCAGCGCTGTTTGTTTCTCTTGTGCCGACAAGCGTTCATTGCGGCTGGAGAGCGCCAAACCGGTTTCTTCGCGCACGATCGGACAGTCCATTATCTGCAACTTTCCAAACGTACCGGCCATCGAACTGCGCTCCACCATATGATGGATGATCGCCAGTTGCTGGAAGTCTTTTTCTCCGAAATAGGCTTTATCGGGTTGCACGAGATAGAACAAACGGCTTACCACCTGTACGACTCCATTGAAATGACCGGGACGCATCTTGCCTTCCATCACTTGGTCCAAACCGGCAAAATCGAACTCGAACGTGGTATTCATCTCCTCTGCGGAATACATCTCTTCGGGCGTAGGGGCAAACAGAAAATCAGCACCTATGCTATGCAGCAGATCGGCATCGCGCTGAAGGTCACGCGGATATTTCGCCAAATCCTCTTTGTTGTTAAACTGCGTCGGATTGACGAACACCGATACAAAGCATACGTTGTTCTCATTTACGGCGCGCTGCACCAGACTCGCATGACCGGCATGCAAGGCACCCATAGTGGGCACCAAACCAATTGTTTTTCCCTTCGCTTTGCAAGCTTTTACCATCGCTTGCAACTCTTCTTTTGTTGTAATTATTTGCATAAAAATGCGTATTATTTGTCAAAAAACGTGCAAAGTTAGTCATTTTTTGTCGAAAAATAAAATTTTTCGGCACTTTTTTGCTATTTTTTTTCGATATATCATTTTTTTTTCGTAATTTTGTACCGCGAAATAATGTGCCCGAACTTATGAAAGAGCCCAAACGTATCTTATTTATCTCGCAAGAGATATATCCTTACTTGGCAGAAGAGTCGCCAATTCGTCTGTTGAATCGCCAGCTCCCGGAGTATTTTCAGGGGCATGGTTATGAGACCCGTACATTCATGCCTAAGTTTGGGGAGATCAATGAGCGTCGCAACCAATTACATGAGGTGATTCGTTTGTCGGGTATGAATTTGATCATTGAGGATTCGGATCATCCGCTGCTGATCAAGGTAGCTTCTATTCAAACTGCGCGCATCCAGATCTATTTCATTGACAATGATGATCTGTTCGGGCGGCGCAAAGGCGTGAAGGACGCCAATGCTGTGGAATATGCCGATAATGACGATCGGGTTATTTTCTACGCGCGCGGCGTGATTGAAACGGTGAAGAAGTTACGCTGGACGCCGGATATTATATTATGCTCCGGGTGGATGAGTGCCTTGGCGCCGTTGTATCTGAAGAAAGCATTTAATGATGAGCCGTTCTTTGCGAATGCAAAGATCGTGCTGATGCTGGATGACAACGAATACGAAAAGCCGTTCCCGTCTAAGTTCACCGATAAGTTACGTATTGATGGTATCACCAATACGGACGTACGCTCGATAGCCGGGTTCTCTATCGGATACGAGGAATTGATGCGCTTGGCGGTGGATTATTCCGATGCCATCGTGTATGCGACAGCGAAAGTGAACCAGCGTGTGGCTAACTATGCGGAGACGAAGGGCAAACCGATCCTGGCGTATGAGGAGACGGAGGATAATGTAGCTGCGGCAAAGCGGCAGTGGGAGTTTTATCAAACACTGTTGAATGCGCAGGCTTGATGCATAAAGGTTGATTGATAATTAGAAATAAGTGAGTAGAATTAAGTATTTTATAGTATTTCTTTTAGCGGCGGTGACATGCGGGATGACGGCATGTAAGGACGACGTAGCTAATACGGGACAGTCCGTGCTGGATCCGAGCGATGAGATCATCGTATTGGCGGACACGTTTGCTTTCAGTTCGAATGTGATCAGTTGTAAAGCCATCACCTCGCAAGCAGACTCGTTCTTATTAGGCGAGATTGAGACCGACTATGGCGTGCTGCGCGGAGCCATCCTCACGCAGTTGGCATGTCCGGAGGGCTATCATTATCCGTCCGGAGAAAACATCAAGAATGTGGGATTGGACTCGATCTGCCTCTTCATGTACTATACCACTTGGGTGGGAGACGGTAATGCTCCGCTGGCTATCAATGCCTACCTGATGGATCGTAATACCTTCCGCTACTCCGGCAAATATCCGACGGACTTGAATATCAGCGACTATTGTTCGATGGATCATAGTATTCTCACTAACCATCGTATCGTTGTGGCGAATGAGAAACTGGATTCCGTGCAAAGCAGTACCGGTACTTACGTGCCGATGGTGCGCATGCGTGTGAATGACGATTTTGCCGATTATTTCTGGCGCATTCAGTCCTTCGAGAGTCAGGAGAGCTTTAATGAGCAGTTCAAAGGTCTGCTTATCGAGACCTCTTTCGGTTCATCCACGATGCTGAATGTATCCGATATAGCACTGGGTGTCTTCTATCATTTCGAGTATGAAAAAACACCGGGTAATGATACGCTGGTATCGGATATGAAGGCTTTCTATGCCAACTCAGAGGTACGTACCGTGAACCACCTGTTCTATGAAGACAAAACCCAGTTGGTGGAGACCTTGGCCAATGACTCCGACACCTATAATTATATTATCGCGCCCGCGGGCGTATACACGCGTATGAGTTTTCCCATGGAGCAGATAGGTGACACGATCATGCAACATATGATCTACGATTCTCTGCTGTACGCGGAGAAAGACAGCATGGCCTACCTGATCAAACGTCCGTATGTGAACAAAGCGGAAGTGCGCGTGAGTGTGGAGAATAAGGATAACGAAACAGGTCGCAATGCATGGTTGCAACCGGCGGATTATATGCTGCTGATCAAAGAGAGCAGTATGGAACGGTTCTTCAAGAATAAGGAACTGCCGACCGATACCTGTGCGTTACTCAGCGCGTTGACCCAGGGTGTGGACTCTGTCGGTAATGCGATCTATTATTATACCTATGATCTGTCGGATTTCCTGACTAACCAATTACGCAAAGGCAGCGAAGGCGACAAAGAGACAACTCTGGAGATGTTGTTGGTGCCTGTTACGATAGAAACCAGCGCTACCAGTTCTACTACTGCAGCCGTCTCCTCTGTTCGTCAGCAACAGACGATGTCCGCTACAAAGATCCGGTCGGCGTACAACGGCATGCAACTGGAACTGATCTATTGCGGATTCTAACAGTAGAGAATAGAAAGAAAAACGTGGCTCATATCGAGTCACGTTTTTGTATTAAACGGCATTCTTTAATTGCACTAATTTCTCTTTACCCAACTTCTGCTCCACGTACTCCTGCGTGATTGTGAAATGTTGTATGGTACCCAGATGTTTCTTATTCGGCAATTCATACATCAGGTCGGTCATTACCGTTTCCATCAGACCTCTCAACCCACGTGCACCCAGTTTGTACTCAATCGCTTTATCAACGATGAAATCGAGTGCTTTGTCATCATACGTGAGATCCACATTATCCATCGCCAACAGTTTCTTATACTGCTTGGTCAGTGCGTTCTTGGGTTCCGTCAGGATATTACGCAAAGCCTCTTTAGAAAGCGGCTGCAGATAGGTCAGCACCGGCAAACGACCGATGATCTCAGGAATCAGACCATACGACTTCAAGTCTTGCGGAGCGATATACTGCAGCAGGTTGTTTTTGTCCACCTGTGCCGCTTTCTCTTGCGCCGCAAAACCCACCGTCTGGGTGTTCATGCGCTGCGAGATCTTCCGCTCAATGCCGTCAAACGCACCTCCGCAGATAAAGAGGATGTTTTTCGTATCCACATGAATCATCTCCTGATCCGGATGTTTTCTTCCTCCATGCGGCGGCACATTGACGATCGAACCTTCCAACATCTTCAGCAGACTCTGCTGTACTCCTTCGCCACTCACATCGCGCGTGATGGACATGTTCTCGCTCTTACGGGCGATCTTATCGATCTCATCGATGAAGACGATGCCGCGTTGCGCTTTCGCTACATCGTAGTCTGCGTCTTGCAGCAGGCGTACAAGCAGCGACTCCACATCCTCGCCTACATAGCCGGCCTGCGTCAAAGCAGTGGCATCACCGATAGCAAAAGGTACTTTCAGCATCTTCGCGATCGTACGCGCCAAGAGCGTCTTACCCGTTCCGGTGGAACCCACCAAGAGGATGTTACTCTTCTCTATCTCTACGTCATCGTTGGATATCTCCTGCAACACCCGTTTGTAATGGTTGTATACAGCAACAGAGAGATAACGCTTTGCGTCATCTTGCCCTATCACGTACATGTCCAGGAACTCCTTGATCTTCTGCGGAGTAGGCAAAGAAGAGAGCGTCAACTCTCCACTCTTAACAGCCACTTTGCGTGGCATAGTAGCGATCATCTTATGTCCCGCCTCCACGCACTCATGACAGATGAGCACATTAGCGTCCATTCCGGAGAACATCTCCGGCATAACACGACCGCAGAAACTGCAGGTATTAGGTTGTCTTTTAGCCATTAGTCTTTGTGTGTATAGACTTTGTCTATCATGCCATACTCCAAGGCCTCAGCGGCGGTCATCCAGTGGTCGCGGTCCGCGTCCTGACGGATCTGGTCCATCGACTTGCCGGATTTATCGGAGATGATCTGATATAATTCATCCTTCAGTTTAAGGATCTCTTTGGCTGTGATCTCAATATCGGATGCTTGTCCTTGGATACCACCCAGCGGTTGATGAATCATCACGCGGCTATGCGGCAATGCTGCGCGCATTCCTTGCTCACCCGCTACCAGCAGTACGGCACCCATCGAGGCAGCCAAACCGGTGCAGATAGTAGCTACACGCGCTTTGACAAACTGCATCGTATCATAGATACCCAAACCGGCATATACCGAACCACCCGGCGTATTGAGATAGAGATTGATATCGCGCTCACTATCCGTAGAGTCCAGATAGAGCAACTGCGCCTGAATGACATTGGCCGTATAGTCGTTCACCTCGGTACCGAGGAAAATAACACGGTCCATCATCAAACGGCTGAACACATCCATCTGCGTCACATTCAACTGACGCTCCTCCAAGATCGTGGGCGATATGTATCCGCCGCTCGCGCGGGTCGAATCCATGCTGCGAGACATGATTTTCTCAACATGCATGGAGTTCAAACCCTGCGATACAGCGTATTTCAGAAAGTCATTAGACATTTCTTTCAGCTTTTAAGTTGTTAACTTGATTTACTTCGCTGCTTTCTCAGCCGCTTTTTTCTCTTTGCGACGCGCGAGAGCACGCTGGATATCGTATGCAATCGGCGAAGCAATGAACAGAGACGAGTACGTACCGACGATCACACCCATCAAGAGCGCGAAGACGAAACCTTGGATCGTCTCACCGCCGAAGATGAAGATAGCCAGCAATACCACGAACGTAGACATAGAGGTCGAGAACGTACGGCTCAAGGTGTTATTCAATGCGTCGTTGATGTTCACGTCTCTATCGCGTTTCGGGTAGAGTTTGTTGTACTCACGTACACGGTCGAAGATGACCACGGTATCGTTGATTGAATAACCGATAACGGTCAAGATCGCGGCGATAAACGCCTGGTCAATCTCCATGGAGAACGGCATGATCTTCCACAAGATCGCATAGAGACCAAGGATGATGATCGTATCGTGTGCCAACGCTGCCAACGCACCTACAGAGTATGCGAAGTTGCGGAAACGGATCAAGATATAGATGAAGATACCGAGCAATGCAACGATGATAGCGATGATAGCTGCATTCTTGATATCGTCAGCAATAGTCGGACTTACCTTCTGGCTCTGCATGATACCGGTAGCTTTGAACTTACCGTTCTCCGGCTCACTGAAGTTAACCAGTGCGATGCTGTCCGAAGCATGCTGATTGCTTCCTTGATTCATGAAATCCTCACTCATGTATGCTTTGCAACCCTCAAACAACAAAGCCTTCATTGCGTCATCCACGTTATCTTCTTTTACAAGATAGTTCGTCGATACACGTACTTGGTTAGCGTTGTTACCGAAGGTAATCACATTCAGCGTGAAGGACTCTACACCACGTTTTTGCGCATCAGCCTTGAAGACCTCATTGATGCTCTCGCGTACCTCCTGCGTATTGATGTTGGAGTCGAAACGAATCACATAGTTACGACCACCGGAGAAATCAATACCGAGGTTCAGTTTACCGAAGATATGCGGCTCCAGACCCAGACCGGCAAAGATGATCAGTGCAGCAGACAGGCAATAAGCCCATTTACGTGCTTTCACAAAATTGAAGTGTACGTTCTGGAGGAAGTTCTTCATCATCGGCGTGGTGAAGGTCAACTCTTTCGCGCTCTCACGCTTGCAGTAGTCATCCAGCAACAGACGGGTGATGAACACAGCCGTCAAGAAGGACGAGATGATACCGATCATATAGGTGACAGCGAAGCCCTTGATAGGACCTGTACCGAAGTAAGCCAAGATAGCACCAGTCAGGAAGGAGGTTACGTTCGCGTCGACAATCGCCGAGATAGCGCCTTTAAAACCATCCTCTACTGCTTTACGCATACCCTTACCGCCCTTGAGCTCCTCACGGATACGCTCGTAGATAAGCACGTTAGCATCGACAGCCATACCCATCGTAAGCACGATACCGGCGATACCCGGCAATGTCAGTACGGCGTTGAACGAAGCAAGGATACCTACCAACAGGAACAGGTTGCAGCACAATGCAGCATCGGCAATCAGACCCGGAATCCAACCATAGTAGAATACCATGTAGATCAAGATCAGGATGAAACCGAGGATGAAAGAGAGCAAACCGGCACGGATAGCCTCTTTACCCAGCGACGGACCAATCACATCCTCTTGGATGATACGAGCCGGAGCCGGCATCTTACCGGACTTCAAGGTGTTCGCCAAGTCCTTCGCCTCATCTACGGTGAAGTTACCCGTGATGCTACTGTTACCACCGCTGATCACACTCTGTACTACCGGAGCACTGTAAACATAGCCATCCAGAACGATAGCTACGCAACGACCGAGGTTCTCCTTCGTCAGGTTCTCCCACTCACGGGCACCTCTGGAGTTCATCTTCATCGTTACCTCTGCGCGACCGTTGAAATTACCGAAGTCAGCACGAGCATCGGTGATCACATCACCTTCCAGGCTCGGACGGCCACCACGTTTTGCCTTCAGCGCATAGAGTTGGAAGTAACCATTGTCATTAACGGCTTTAACACCCCAATGGAAACGAGCATTGCTTGGCAACACTCTTCTGTTCTTCTCCAACATACGGTTGATCTTCGCCGTATCGGAATAGTGTGCTACATTCACTACCGGCGTACCTACACCTGTTGCACAGAAGAAGCCATACAACGGATGCTCCGCAGCCGAGATACCCATCTCAGCAGCCTCTTTCTCAACCATCTGCGTCAACTCCGCAGCAATCTCATCGACATTATAGGTCTCCCAGAACTCCAGGTTTGCACTACCTTGCAGCAGTTTCTTCACACGCTCCGGCTCTTTGATACCCGGAAGCTCGATCAGAATACGACCGTGACCCAATTTCTGGATGTTCGGCTGAACAACACCGAAGCGGTCAATACGAGTACGGAGCACGTTGAACGAGTTCTCAACCGCAGCATCTACCTCTTCACGCAGAATCTCTTCTACCTTACCGTTGCTCATGTCGGGATCAATACGATCACGCATGTTGCCGGCGAAGATATCAGCTAACTTACCGCCGTTGGCTTCAAACGCATTGAAGAACAGCGTGAGGAAGTCCTCTGAGTTACCGTTCTTCTGCTCCTCGCGAGCTGCAGCAATAGCTGCTTTGAATTCCTTGGATGAGTTGTGACCGCTCAGAGCGTCCAGAATATCCGGAACGGAAATCTCCATCGTCACATTCATACCACCCTTGAGGTCAAGACCCAAACCAATCTCGCGCTCACGGCACTCCTTGAGCGTGTGACCTAACCAAATTTTCTCTGTAGCAAGCGAATCAAGGAAATAGGTCTCTTTCACTTTTGCTACCGAGTCCATGAAGGCTGCCTTCACATCCGGAGCAATAGAATCACCTAATGCCTCTGCCTCAATTCTTGCTTGTTCCCGTCCATACTCTTTTGCCTTGCGATCATAACGACGCGTTACAAAAGAGAAAGACAGATAGAAGGCGCATACCAATACAAGGCACGCTACCAAAAATCTAACAAGTCCTTTGTTTTGCATAATAGTTTTTTGTTATTTATTTAGTTTCTAGTCGTTCTAGTTTTTCCAGCCGCCCTAGCCTCGTGTACACGCACATTCGCGCATAGCACACAAAAAAGTGCGCAAAATTACTACAAAAATTTGAAATACACAAGTTTTTGAGCAGAAAAAATTGAAAATACGGTAAATTTTTGCGAAAATCAGCCTACATTGAACTGAGAACCACCTATAAATTCGCGCAATATAGAGGTACGCGGGATATAAGAGGCCTCCAGTCCTTCGAAGAAACTGAGGTAGTATAGCAGTTGCTCCGCAACCTGATATTCCTTCGCCGTAGCAGGTACCGTTTGAAGGGCTGTTTCTACCGTATAACGGATAGCCGGCAACTCATATAGCATCGAGGTGTCGAACTGCGCATCCGCTTCTTTCTGGAACGGTTCTATCCATTTCACTTCCCCTTCCCGCACATCCGGCCAGGAAGCGATGGTCATCTGCGGACTCTTTCCTCGTGTCCGATAATCCCGACTCATACGGCGCAGCAGACGATGTACATAGGTGGGAATCCATCGTTCTCCGTCTAATGAAACCGGACTCATCGGCGCAGCATAGATCTTGAATTTACAATCGTGCTCAATATGCTCTGTCAGAATCGGATTCAGGGCGTGAATACCCTCAATCACCATGATGGCATCATTCTCCAATTGCAAGGTCTCACCCAAATACTCACGGCATTCTTCTGCGAAGTTGAAGGTGGGCAGTGCGATCTCTTTGCCGGCGATCAAGGCCTTAAGATCTTCTTCCAACTGCTTGATATCCAGCGCATAGACGGACTCATAGTCTTTCGTTCCGTCCTCCTTAAGCGGCGTCAGGGAACCGTCCACATACCAGTTATCTAAAGATAATGCCACCGGCTGTTTTCCATGAGCCAGCAGTTCCAGACATAACTTGTGACTCGTACTGGTCTTTCCGCTGGACGAAGGTCCGCAGATGAGCACTACGCGCACTTGTTCACGGCGGCAGATAGCATCCGCGATCGCCGCTAATTGGGTATTATGATACGCCTCGCCTTCTGCTACCAACTGAGCAGCATGGCCACTTTCAATCATCTCATTGATATACGCCACTCGGCGCTTAGATTCAGGGATCGACATCGATTATAATTTTTGTGTTTTTATACGTTGAAATAGATGAGATATACGCTATTGCCTCTTTGAGGCGTCGTTTGGCTTCATTGATGTTCGCTGTTTGCTCGATGCGCAAAGTCAGTTCGCGGATATAATACGCTTGTACACGCTCCACGGACGGTATGATCACCGCCGACACGCGGGCACCAAAGACCTGCTGCAAATAGGATTGTAATTGCGTAGCAGCAGCTTGCACTTTAGCACCGTTATGATCCCGCATTGTGATGCGAATCAGCCGATGAAATGGGGGATAATGGAACATTTCGCGCTCCGCTATCTGATGCTGGTAAAGCGCCAAATAGTCATGTCCTTGCACCATTTGCAGCACCGTATTGGACGGATCAAAACTCTGTATGATCACTTCCCCTTTTGTCTCTTTTCTACCGGCACGACCTGCCACTTGCTCCAACATCTGGAAAGCCCGTTCGTACGCTCTGAAATCCGGTTGGTTAAACAACGGATCGGCATTGAGAACCGCTACCAGACGCACCTCATCGAAATGCAGACCTTTGGTCACCATCTGGGTGCCGACGAGGATGTCGCATTCATGCGCCGCAAAGGCATTAATGATATCCTGATGGGCTGTCTTACTGCGTGTGGTATCCAGGTCCATCCGCAACACGCGGGCCTCCGGAAACAATTTCTGTAACTCATCTTCGATGCGCTCCGTACCAAACCCGACAGCCTTCAGTTCCCCTCCGCAACTCGGGCACACCGCCGGAACGAGAGTTTTGTATCCGCAGTAATGGCATCGTAACTCATTCTCTCGCTTATGGTACGTCATCGGGATGTCACACTGTATGCAACGAGGCGGCTGACCGCATGCCATACATTGTATCTGCGGCGCATAACCGCGGCGGTTCTGAAACAAGATCACCTGTTTCTTATCCGCCAGACATTGCCGGATACGCTCTACCAACGGGTCGCTGAAATGGTCATACATCTCCTTGCGTTCATACTGCCGTTTGAGATCGATCAGTTGCATGGCCGGTAACTCTATGCCGCCAAAACGTTCCTGAAGGGACACCAAACCATACACACCTTTTTGCGCCAAATAATACGACTCCACAGACGGTGTCGCCGAACCCAACAGCACGTTGGCGCGATGGATCTTCGCTAACATTACAGCCGAAGCACGCGCATGGTAGCGCGGATTCGGTTCGGCCTGCTTATAACTGGCATCATGCTCCTCGTCCACAATGACCAAACCCATATCACGAATAGGCAGGAAAATAGCACTTCGCGGACCCAGCACCACATAGTTATCAGCGGCAGAAGAAGGATGATTAGCTATTTGTTGATACCTCAGTTCCCGCTCTGCATCGGTAAAACGGCTATGATAGACAATCAGTTTGTCCCCGAAAATCCGCTGCAGACGAGTCGTCAACTGTGTCGTCAACGCGATCTCCGGCACTAAGTAGAGCACATTCTTCCCCGCCTTCAACTGCGATTGAATAAGATGAATATAGATATCTGTTTTACCGCTCGATGTGACGCCGTGCAACAATACGATATCTTTACCTTCGCTCCAAAAACGCTCGATTTCATCGGCACTTTTCTGTTGCGCCGCAGATAAATCATGTGCAGGTTCGATAGGGCCGGTATAGGGTTTCAGCGCCGCACGGGCACGTTTTGGCGGATTCAACAAGCGTTGGTCAACACCCGCAGGGATAGCCGCAGACATCACTTCGCCCAACGTACACATGTAATAACTGCTCATCCACTGCCATAGTTTCAACTGTTCCTCCGACACGGTCGGAGCCGTCTCACTCACGGAGCTTATCGGGCGGATCTTAGCGGCAAAAGCAGCATCAATCAGTTCAGTATGTTCGCGCAACACGATACCTCGTACTTCTTTCTTCATCAGCGGTACGATGACGCGCATACCGGGCGTCGGCATAGACAAACTATCCGGGATACTGTACGTGTAACAATCCCGGATAGCTAAAGGTAATATGACGTCTATGTATCTTGGCATTTAGCTATCAGCCGTTCGCTTCTGCGGCCAAAGCTTTGTTATAGCATTCGCGGCAGAGCGGTTCATAACTGTCCGTCTCGCCCAACAGTACACGTTTGTCAGAGGCTACCAGACGATGGCTCACATAGGCCAGATCGCCGCAATGGACACAGATAGCATGGGTCTTATACACATCATCCGCGATCGCCATCAGTGCCGGCATCGGACCGAAAGGCACGCCCTTAAAGTCCATATCCAGACCTGCACAGATCACGCGGATTCCGCGGTCCGCCAACTGCTTGCATACATCCACAATTCCCATGTCGAAGAACTGCGCCTCGTCAATACCTACCACATCGATATCGTCCACCATTAGCAATATATTCTGACTGCTGTCCACCGGCGTCGACTGAATCACATTACGGTCATGACTCACCACATCTTCGTCGCTATAGCGCACGTCAATGGCAGGCTTGTAGATCTCTACGCGCAGTTTGGCAAACTTGGCACGTTTCATACGGCGAATCAACTCTTCCGTCTTACCGCTGAACATCGAACCACATACTACTTCGATGGAACCTTTTCGCAAACTCGGTCCCTTGGTGTCTCGTTCCGAAAACATGGTTATTAGTGTATTAATGTACTAAAATGCTGTTTCTTAAAACCGGCTGCAAAGATACAACAAAAAAACGACATATGCAAATAATAATGAAATAATAATGTATAAAATCACACGCGCACTTGCGTAATTGAAAAAAAAGTTGTACCTTTGCACGCAATTTTAAAATTTATGGCTAGTTTTCAGAAATTAACGCCTCGTAGCGAGGATTATTCAAAGTGGTATAATGAGTTGGTTGTGAAGGCCGACTTGGCGGAGCAGAGTGCTGTCCGCGGATGTATGGTGATTAAACCGTATGGCTATGCCATATGGGAGACGATTCAGGCGGAGTTGGACCGTCGTTTTAAGGAGCAGGGAGTGAAAAACGCATACTTCCCGCTGTTGATTCCGAAGTCTTTCCTCAGCCGTGAAGCGGAGCACGTAGAGGGTTTTGCGAAGGAGTGTGCGGTAGTGACGCACCATCGTCTGATGAACGACCCGGACGGGAAAGGTGTCGTCGTGGATCCTAATGCACGCCTGGAGGAAGAACTGATTATCCGTCCTACTTCGGAGACCATCATCTGGTCCACGTATAAGAACTGGATCTCGTCCTATCGCGACCTGCCTATCCTCTGCAACCAGTGGTGTAACGTCATGCGTTGGGAAATGCGCACACGCCTCTTCCTCCGTACTGCCGAGTTCCTTTGGCAAGAAGGTCATACGGCTCATGCTACCAAAGAGGAAGCGGAAGACTACGCACGCCAGATGTTGGATGTATATGCGGATTTTGCAGAGAACGTGATGGCTATTCCTGTGGTCAAAGGTGTTAAATCGCCGAACGAGCGTTTTGCCGGTGCACTCAATACATATTGTATTGAGGCCATGATGCAGGACGGTAAGGCACTGCAGGCCGGTACGAGCCACTTCCTGGGACAGAATTTCGCGAAGTCCTTCGATGTGCAGTTCCTCACCAAAGAGAACAAATACGAGTATGTATGGGCAACCTCATGGGGTGTATCGACCCGTTTGATGGGTGCGCTCATCATGACCCACTCCGATGACAGCGGACTTGTTCTGCCGCCGCACTTGGCGCCGATACAAGTGGTGATCGTACCTATCTTCAAGAAGCAGGAAGATCTGGCTCAACTGATGGTTAAAATCAACCCGTTGGCGGACCAACTGAAAGCACTCGGCATCCGTGTCAAAGTGGATGCGGACGAGAAATATACGCCGGGTTATAAGTTCGCGGATTATGAACTGAAAGGCGTACCTGTTCGTTTGGCGATGGGTGGTCGTGATCTGGAGAACGGAACGATTGAGATCGCACGCCGCGACACGCAGACGAAAGAGACGATTTCTATCGATGGAATCGCGGATATCGTGAAGAATCTGTTGGAGGAAATCCAGAAGAATCTGCTCAAGAAAGCGCTTGATTTCCGTATCGCCAACACCCGTGAGGTGAACAGTTACGAGGAGTTCAAAGAGGAACTGAAGAAAGGCGGATTCCTTTTGGCGCATTGGGATGGCACCGCAGAGACCGAGCAGCGCATCAAAGATGAGACGAAAGCAACGATCCGTTGTATCCCGTTGGCAGACCTGCCGGGACACAAGAACGAACCGGGCAAGTGTATCCTGACCGGCAAGCCTTCCGCAGGACGGGTTGTGTTCGCACTCAATTATTAATTGGCATATTTTTTGTCAGTAGCCGGATAAGAGAATGAAAAGACTACTGTACATAGGGATTGCGTTGGCAGTGAGCATGCATATGTTCGCTGCCAAACCGTATATGATGCCCTGCGCCATGCGTGTGGAAAACGGCGACACCATCTATCTGGCGTGGCTGCACGACCTATGGGTGTATGCGCCGATGAAGTTCAAGAACAAGAAACAAGAGAAGTTCTATTGGCGAACGGTACGGGATGTCAAAAAAACCTTACCTTATGCGAAAATGATCACCCGCGAAATGGCATACGCGGATGAGGAACTGGCCAAACTGCCGGACGACCGTGCACGCCGAAAATGGTGGCGGTCGTTTGAGCGGCAGTTATACAAGAAATACGAGAAAGATCTCCGCGGCATGTATGCTTCGCAAGGACGGATGCTCATGAAACTGCTGGACCGCGAGACGGATAAGACCAGTTATGAGCTGATCAAGAAATACCGAGGCAGAGCCGCAGCTAACTTCTGGCAGTTCGTGGCGAAACTGTTCCGCAATGACCTCAAAGAAGAATATGACGCGGACGATAAAGATAAGATCATCGAACGCGTCATAAACCTGGTTGAATCGGGTCAACTATAGGAGTTATACTCCTTACACCCGCTTATGATAGTGGTAATTGTCGAAGTCGGAGTTCTTGGTGCTGTCCAAGCGCTTGTGGCGACGGAACAGGTTCCGGCATTTATCCCAAAGGATACTTATCCGAGGTTCACGCCAGCCGATAGCTTTCCAATACAAAATCAGGATCCAACCGAACAGGAATCCGCCTAAATGGGCGAAATGGGCGACGTTGTCTCCTCCGGCTCCTGCCACTCCGCGCAGACCCATCCATAACTCTACACCCGCGTATAATAATACGAACACGCGTGCGCGGATGGGAATCGGGATAAAAAGCAGGAACATCGGGATATTCGGGAACAACCATCCGAAGGCAAACAGGATACCGAACACAGCACCCGACGCACCGATTGTCACCGATCCTTCTCCCATTGCCATCCACACCAACTCCTGCACGAGCGCAGCACCTAAACCGCAGATGATATAGAACGTCGCAAAACGACGGCTGCCGAACTGACTCTCTATCGCCGGACCGAACATCCATACGGCGAACATATTGAATAGAAGATGCGTAAAGTCGGCATGCAGGAACATGTACGTAAACGGCTGCCAGAAACGGAACCAAGGTAACTCGGTATAAAACAAACCACAGGTCTTCCACAATTCCAATTGGAAGACGGAATCCACTAAAAAGACAAAAATGTTTGCTATTAAGATATAGCGTGTGATAGTCGGTATATTTCTCATGTTCATCAACTATTTTCGGGGGCAAAGGTACTGCTTTTTCTTGAATTATACGCATTGAAAGGCAACTTTTTGAGAAAAAATGTGCTTTTTTTTGAAAAAAATGCATTTTTTTTTACAATTTCTTTGGTATATAAAGAAAAAGTATTAAATTTGCAAGCGATTTCCAAAGAAGGGAGTTATCGTTTGAGCGTTTTTACGCGAAACAAGAACTTATAGTTAACATTATTAATAACTAAATTCACACACTTATGAACAAATTAGAACTTGTTAAGGCAGTAGCAGCTAAGGCTGAAGTTTCGAACGCAGTAGCAGCTAAAGTTATCGACGCAGCTCTTGAGGCAGCAGTTGAGGCAGTTAAGAAAGGTGAGGGCGTACAGCTCATCGGTTATGCAACTATCGCAGTTGCTCAGAAGCCGGCTCGTCAAGCTAAGAACCCGCGCACTGGTGCTATCATCAACGTTCCTGCAAAGAAGGTTGCTAAGGCTAAATTAGGTGCTAAATTTGCTCTCTAATTAGGCAATGTAGCTAAGCAAACGAGTTGCTCACATTGTAGAGCAACTCGTTTTGTGTCTGTTTATTAAATTAAGGTATTAGTATGCTCAATATTATTTTGTGTGGTGCTCCCGGTAGCGGTAAAGGTACTCAGTCCGCTTTTATTTCTCAGAAATACGGGTTGCAACACCTCTCTACAGGTGATGTGCTGCGCGCAGAGATCGCTACGGGCAGTGAACTCGGTAAACAGATCGATGCCCTGATCTCCAAGGGAAACCTTGTTCCGGATGATATGATGTACGGTGTGATTGAGAACTATATTGCATCACTCCCTGAGGACAGCAAAGGCACTATCTTCGACGGCTATCCTCGTACCGTCGCGCAAGCAGAGTCATTGACCAAACTGCTGAAGAAATACAAGATGGAGGCCATCATGATCGATCTCATGGTAGATGAGCAGTTGCTTATCCAACGCCTCATCGAGCGAGGAAAAGTAAGCGGTCGCGCGGATGATAACCTCAATACGATTCGTCATCGTATCGCCGTTTATCACCAGCAAACCGAACCTATCGCGCACTACTATCTGCATCAAGGTAACTACTTCGCTGTCAACGGTAACCATACCATGGCGGATGTGTTCCTGCAGATCATGCGTATCATCGATCGCGAATCGAAAAAATAAATCTCTTATGGCTGCTAACTTCATCGACTACGTTAAGATCTACTGCCGCTCCGGAAAGGGCGGCGCGGGTTGTATGCACCTGCATCGTGCGAAATATCTGCCCAAAGGCGGTCCTGACGGAGGCGATGGAGGGAAAGGCGGTTCTATCATCTTACAAGGTAACCGCAACCTCTGGACGCTGCTGCATCTGAAGTACCAGAAGCATATCATGGCGACGGATGGAGGCAAAGGAGGCCAAAGCCGTTCGTTTGGTAAAGACGGAGAGGATAAGATCATCGAAGTGCCCTGCGGTACTGTCGTCTATGACGGTGAAACGGGTGAGTTTATCTGCGAAGTGAAAGCACACAAGGAGCGTGTGGTGCTGCTCAAAGGTGGTAGAGGCGGTTTGGGTAACTGGCATTTCCGTACGGCGACGAACCAGGCGCCGCGCTATGCGCAACCCGGTGAACCCGCACAGGAGCGCACCGTGATCATGCAACTCAAAGTGCTGGCAGACGTAGGTCTGGTGGGCTTCCCTAATGCCGGCAAATCGACGCTGCTGAGCGTCGTTTCTGCCGCCAAACCCGAGATAGCAGACTATCCGTTCACTACCCTCACGCCGCAACTCGGTATCGTCTCTTATAGAGACGGACGGTCGTTCTGTATGGCCGACATTCCGGGTATCATCGAAGGAGCCAGTGAAGGCAAGGGACTCGGTCTGCGGTTTTTACGCCATATCGAGCGCAACGCTGTACTGCTCTTCATGGTACCGGCGACGAGCACAGATATCATCGCCGAATACAATATCCTCCTGCATGAGTTGGAGCAATACAATCCCGAACTGCTCACCAAAGCCCGCATCCTCGCTATCACCAAATGCGACCTGCCGAGGCTCGATGACGAAGGCAATGAATTGGAAGATATCAACAGTCTGTTGCCCGCTATCAGAAAGCAGCTCGATATCGAAGTTCTTCCGATTTCATCGGTAGCCGGACAGGGTATCGACGAACTCAAAGATGCCCTTTGGACGGAACTGAATAAGGAGCAAAACCAAGTCATTGAGATCAGCCATGCGCCGATTGATGTCACCGTCATTGAGAAAGAAGAGGCATCTTCCGATGACGCCGAAGAGGATCAAGAAGGCACGATCTATCTCAACGAGGTGGAAGAGGAATGGGATCTCGATAAATACAAAGGAATAGGTTGGGATGCCGAATAGCATTCGGAGGCAGATACGCTATGCAGCTTAACTGGTACGACAGGATGATCGAATGGCGGGAACGCCATATCAGCGAGAAGCACCTCGTGCTGCTCCTATCGTTCTTCGTAGGTATGTTTGCAGCCGCAGCCGCAGCGCTACTGAAATCCTTCATCCATCTCATCCAACAACTGGTGGAAGGCCAACTGATCATCAATGGCCACACCTGGTGGTATCTCATCACGCCGGCTATCGGTATCACCTTAGCGGCGGTTTTCGTCAAGTATATCGTGCGGGACGATATATCGCATGGTATCACCAAGATTCTCTACGCTATCTCGCAGCGTAAATCCATCATCAAACCGCATAACATGTGGTCCTCCGTCGTCGGTTCGGGCCTCACGATCGGTTTCGGCGGATCCGTCGGAGCAGAGGCACCTATCGTCCTCACCGGTGCGGCTATCGGATCGAACCTGGCCAAGGCCTTCCGTCTTGATCAGAAGACGATGATGCTCATGATCGGTTGCGGTGCCGCCGGTGCTATCGGCGGTATCTTCAAGGCGCCTATCGCCGGCCTTGTCTTCACATTGGAGGTGCTGATGATGGACCTGACCATGACATCCGTAGCACCGCTGCTCATCTCTTCCGTCACAGCTACCGCTATCTCGTATATCATCACCGGAACGGATCCTATGTTCCCGCTCGCGAACACGGAGGCCTTCCTCGTGAACCGTATCCCGTGGTATCTGATCCTCGGTGCGGTCTGCGGCCTGGTGAGTCTCTATTTCACCCGCGGCATGAACCGTCTGGAGCAATGGATGAAACATCGCATCAGTAACATGTGGCTCAAGCTGGTGGTCGGCGGCGTGACGCTCAGCGTACTCATCTTCCTCTTCCCGCCGCTGTACGGTGAGGGATATGAGGCGATCCGCCAACTCATCAACGGCGACAGCGCGGGTCCGATGATGTACAGTCCGCTCACCAACGGCCAATGGATGACGGCAAACACCCAATGGCTCATCATCGCCTATTTCACGGCGATCATCCTGCTGAAGATCGTGGCTTCTGTGGCAACGAACGGCGCCGGCGGTGTCGGAGGTATCTTCGCGCCCTCACTCTTCATGGGTGCTATCGTCGGTTTCGTGGTCGCGCGTATCATGAATATATCCGGTCTGAGTGTGCCGGAAGGTAACTTCGCCCTGGTAGGTATGGCGGGTATGATGTCCGGCGTGATGCATGCACCTTTGACGGGTATCTTCCTCATTGCCGAACTCACGGGCGGCTATCACCTCTTCATGCCGCTGATGATCGTCAGCGTCATCTCTTATCTGACCATCATGCTCTTCGAGCCGCACTCGTTGTATGCCATGCGTCTCGCGCAGAAAGGCGAACTGCTCACGCATAACAAAGACCGCAATGTGCTCACGCTCCTGAAGATGGACAGCGTGCTGGAGACCGATTTCATCACCATCTTCCCCGAGATGACGCTCGGCGAACTGGTGCAAGTCATCTCCACTTCGAAGCGCAATGTCTTCCCCGTCATCGACCATGACGGCCACCTCAAGGGTATTCTGCTGCTCGATGAGGTACGTAATATCATGTTCCAACCCCGTTTGTACAAACGGTTCACGGTGAACCAACTCATGACTTCTCCTGCCGCTGTCTTGCGGTTCGATATGCCGATGGAGAAAGTGATGGAGACCTTTGAAGATACGGGCGCTTGGAACTTACCGGTAGTGGACGCCGACCGTCGCTACCTCGGCTTCGTCTCCAAATCGAAGATCTTCAATTCCTACCGCCACGT
>JAFXYK010000071.1 GCA_017541805.1 Paludibacteraceae bacterium | reverse complement strand
TTAAAAACGACATAGCGACAAAGCGACACGGTAAAAAATAAATAACGCATTTAAGGTATAGAAAGATATGAAACAAATCTACTTAGTAAATAAATCTAAGGCTGTTCTCGGCTTATTCTCAGGAGTAAAGTCTAGGATTACTCCTTCTTTACCGTTACTTAGCCTCTTGTTGATGCTTACAGTCGGCGGATGGAATAATGTTGCGTGGGGACAGAAGTACGTAGGAACAACTTGGTATTCGTTGTATGAAAGTGGCGTAGTGGAGGCATCTGATCTAGAAACAGACAAAAATACAGATTTTCCTGTTTATTCGCCGAGTACGGGGAAATTATCCTTTAAATGGCAAAAGTCGGGAAAATTTTTCGGTTATGCAATATATACTCTTAAAATTTCCGAATCGAAGGATGGATCTACTTTTATTAATGAGAAAACTGTAGTCAATAGTGGAGCAACAAGTAGTTATGGGCATAACTCATATCAAACAGTTAATAATGCTAGCGTAGGGACTGAAATTGTTAAATTAAGATTCAACCAAGAAGGTAGCCTTAAACGTTATTTTAAGGAAGTCAAACTACCAATGGCGACGCACATCCGTTTGAAGACTACCTCTACAAAAAATAATGCTAATCTTTATGGCATAGTAGACCAAACTTTTAAAGCATTCGCGGATACATATTGGGGAACTACATGCGCCTCTTTTCAAACAGTTGAGCTCCGTTCTTTCTTGACTACTAATAGTGACGATAAGATAACTATTAAAAGTTCTGATCCGACTATCTTCCGTGTTGGAACAGCAGATAATACGGGCAATAAAATATTTACAGTAGGTAAAAATAAATTTGCCTGCGAGTCTTATAGTAGTGTAAATGAAGCCTTGAACGTACAAAATTATTCGTTTAAAGTATATTTCTGTCCGCCTGGGGTAGGAAATTATAGCGCAGACATTACAATTTCCAATGGCTCGAATTCTGCGGTAGTACATGTGAGCGGTAAGGGTATTAAGCGTGGTCAGACAATACAGAATTTCTCTACGGCTACTGAAACACATAAAACAACGGATGTTGTTCCTGCGTTTGCTGCCTATACGACAGACAATACAAGTGGAGCGAATACCAAACTTACCGTTGTGTATTCCTCGGATAATACAGATGTCGCTACTGTAGATAATACAGGCAAAGTAACCATCAAAAAGGATGGAACTGTTACGTTTACCGCCTCGCAAGCGGGAAATGCATATTATAATAGTTGTACTTCCAAGTCGGTTACGTGGAATATCAGTAAAGTGACTCCGACTTTGATTGCTCCGGTTATTTCGTCTCCGCTGAAATATAATGAGACATGTCCGGTCGGTGCAAAAGTACAAAACTACTGGACGGCGGGTACTATAGCGAAAGATAACGAAGGAACCAATGTGCTCAGTCAGAATATAGAGGGTACTTATTCTTGCGAAGATCTTTTGCTTCCAGCGAAGAATACGGAAGGCTATTTGGTTACGTTTACTCCGACCAACACCGATTGGTATAATACCAATACTATCCGTATCTATGGCGAGGTGGCAAAGGGCGACCAATATATTAAATGGAATCTGTTAGACGGGAAGAATCCGAGAGACAAGTATTATGAATACGCAACAGGCGAGGCTTTTGACGCAACTTCGTTTGGTACAGCGAATAAAAATCCTACAGGTTTGATAGTAAACTATAGTTCGAGCAATCCTGCTTTTGCTACCATAGTTGACGGTAATAAACTGAATGTAGTAAAATCCAATGAGGTAGTTACTATCACAGCTACTTGTGAGGATCCGGCTGGCAACTGGAATGACGCCGTATCTGTATCCAAAATTTTCAAGACCTGCGGTGCTAAACCGGACAATTGGTCGGTTACAGCTTCTGCATTGACTTACGGACAACTTCTCTCGGAATCAGAACTCTCCGGAGTGGTTAAATTGGGTGAGGTAGGGATTGACGGTACATTAGAGTGGGTAGAACCGACAACTATGCCGAATGCCGGTCCGCATAATTATACTGTCCTCTTTACACCGGAGAACGAAGATGCATTTGGTAGCATTACCTTTGATGTGGAGGTGTCGGTAGCCAAAGCGGATCCTACTATAACATGGAACATAGGCGAGCGCCTGCGCGAGAACTCGCGGTATAGCAATTTCGTCACTTCTTCCAATACCGAGAAAGCATTGAATATCAGTGTATCTAATTCTTCGTTACTTTCTGTAGAAGGCAATGTGTTGACCACAGGAGAGGTCGAGAGCGCACAGAACGGATGGATTAAAGTGAGTCAACCTGCTTCCGATAACTATAATGCAGTTCCGGAACAGACACTCAATGTGACGATCAATCCGAAATCGACTGTATGTCTACCGTTCACACTGAACGAAACGATATTCAATAATATCAAAGAGAATTCGGATGGCAAAGTATCGTGGTGCTCTACGAATGAAAATGGCTCTAAAGAAGACTATATTCTTGGTTATGACGTGACATATACTCAGCGTGAAGGTATTGCTCTTGGTTCATGGGACGAAGGATTGAACGGCCTTACGTTTACTAAAGTATTGAATCTCATTCGTGGAGAGGGTAGTTTCTCTTGGTCTTCCAAGTCTGTAGATTTGTCCTTTACCGGCGTACCGGACAGAATCAGTTTTGATGTAGAGTCCCAGAAAGTGACCTCCACATGGCCAGAGGTGACATGGAAGGCATCTGCAACAGACTGGTATCTGTATGAGAGTGCGGACGGCCTGAACTATACGCAAGTTGGGGAAAAGTTCGTCAGTGGTCATCAAGTACGTAACCGCCAGTTGCAACCGACTACCCGTTATATCCGTATCAAGTATTCCGGTAACTTCACGGGATTTGTGAAGAATCTTCAAATTACCCGGAAGAAATATCTGAATGTAGATAAGCCTTCGCTGACCTTTGGTACGGAAGTTAATCCGCTGCAAGAGCCGCAGACAATAACGTTGAGTTACGCTTCGTTGGGTTACTGTGGAGACCAAAATAGCAAGATTACCGTAACCAGCAGCAACCCTGCATTCTATGTGGACGAGACAGAGATTACGGAGAATGTGGACATCGACCAAATGGGCGAATATACGATCCGCGTACGCTGCAACGATGTTAACCAAGAAGGAACGCTGACTATCGAGGCGAACGATGGCACGAGTACCACGGTTAATGTACATTCTACCAAACCGGATTTGACTACAGCGCACACGGAGACATTTATCTTCCAGACCGGTACAGAACACGCTGTTTCTGAGGGTTCTGCGTATCGTACGCAGCAGACGCATAACTTCACTGCTTGCTTCAATGGAGGACCTGTCTTTGATACACTGTATATTTACGGCGTAACAGAATCAAGTTCTGCCAGCCGCCTTTGGGAAATGGATGCTTTGAAGGGCTATAAAGTGCCGGCGCTGAATGTAGCGGAAGGCAATGTACATACTCCGTGTTTCGTGTATGCCAAGAGCGGAACGCAGTATGAGTATATTCGCACCTTTGATGCGGCGGCAGGATCTCTTGACATAGAAGCGGCAGGTAAGAAACTCGGCTTTATCGGTTATAAACCGGTTAACGAAACTGTAGCTACTCCTGCCATCCGTGTAAGTGGAGGTGCAGAGATTTATCTGAATAACGCAGAGATGGTATCAAAAGGCTCTGTCATGGTATTAAACGGTGCGAATACGGTTCATGCCCGTGGCAATAATACCTGCTCTTCCGCTAATGCTGCGGCTATTCAGTTAGGCTCCAGCGCATCGGCGTTGACGATAGAGGATAGTTGGGCAGGAGACGCAACGCCGGGCAAGTTAGTATTGAAACCTGCGGCAGGCAAGCCTTCGATTGATTTGAACGGGGCTAACAACGTAACCATCAACGGTACCCAGTTGGAATTGCATAATGCCGTAAAGATGGCTATCGCACATATGGATGGCGAGACAGAGCGTACTGATGGTGTTGTAGTTATTAATGACGGTACCATACTTGGCGAAAGTAGTATGGGTCTGCCACAAAATACCATCATCGACGGTGGTACATTCAACGATGGTACTATTGTATGCTATAACCATAGGGGAAAAACGGTTCGTCCGTTCAACAGCCGTGGCGAAGTATTAGCACGTTCTGAGAAAGAAAAAGCCGACCTGCCAGATTGGTATGGTAAGGCCCATTTGACAGAAGTGGCGGGCCGCGTTTACCCGATGCTCTACGGCGGTGAAGGATTATGTATCTTTGAAGATACGAAAGCAGACCATAATGCTCAGAATAACCTCAACTGGACGGAGACCCCGGTAGCTACCAGTGACGCTATAATAGCAGAAGATATGGAAGTAAATGGTTCGCTGACTATTAATAGCATGACGATTAATGAAGGTGTGACAGTAACAGTAAAGAACGGCGCAACATTGATTGTAGGTGATGGCGATTCCTTCCGTGAGACAGCAGGTAACTTACATGTAGAGAACGGCGGTAAGGTACAACTGACTACCGGTGAGTTGATCGTTAAAGACTTCATTCTCGATGCGGAATTAGGTATTACCGAAATGAATTCTACTTCTGCTTCTGCATCAGGACAGGTGAAGAATGAGAATAAGTTGCGTGCGTACGGAGATGCTTACTTCCGCTTGAAGTTAGATCCTTCGGGTCGCAATACTTTAGGATGGTATGACTTCGTAGTGCCGTTCGAAGTAGATGTGATTGGCGGTATCAGTATTGCTGAGGATCCGGATGCACAGATGAAGTTCAATGTGAACTATGCAGTCATGAGTTATTCCGAGTCCAAACGTGCGGTTAACGGCAAAGATTGGAATAAATTCCAGGGCACTATGCAACCGGGTCGCGTTTATACGATCGGCTTAGACGATGACTATGACTGGAATACGGTTGTCTTTAAGAAGAAAGCAGGTGCTGCTTTGACAGGCAATCGCTCGTTCACCACCGAATACTCCGGTTTAGGAGCAGGCGTAGATAATGGTTGGAATGGCTTCGGAAACGGTACGCTGCATCATACAGAGTTGGATGTACCGGACGGAACACTGATCCAATTGTACGACCACTCGAATAGATGTTATCAGCCGCGCGAGGCAAAAGACTATACGATTGCAGTCGGTCTGTCATTCTTCATGCAGTTTGACGGCGTAGAGACTGTTGAATTAGAGAATGCAGAAGGCAATAGCCAATTCCGTGCACCGGCTCATTATGCACGTACGACGGATAAATTCCGTCTGGCATTAACGGCAGAAGGAGAGGAGTTCGCCGACGATAATATGTGGGTAAGCGCCAACGAAGATGCTACAGGCGAATATGTGATCGGCCGTGATGTACTGAAGATGGGTACGATGAATGAGTCTAAGGTTGCGCGTATGTGGAGCGAGAGAAACGGTATCCGTCTCTGTAGCAATGAGATGGTATTGAATAACAGCTATGCTGTATGTGATCTCACGCTCTATGCACCGAAGGCACAGCAATACACGCTGTCTGTGGAGAAAGCTCCGGAAGATGCAATGCTGTACCTGACTTACGAAGGTCGCGCTATTTGGAACTTGAGCTACAGCCCGTACGTATTTGACTTGGCAAAGGGAACGACCGAAGGCTATGGTCTCAAACTCTATGCTAATCCTGCTCCGCAAGTTGCGACAGGCGTAGATGAACTGGATGCTGAGGCTCAAACGATGCGCAAAGTGATGATTGACAATGTCCTGTATATCATTAGTCCGGACGGAGCGATGTACGATGTAACAGGAAAAAGTGTCAAATAAATTTGCACATATCAAAAAAAAGCAGTAACTTTGCAGCCGATTTGTGTTTGAATAAGCAATGGACAAGAAACAATACATAGTACCAATGACTGAAATCCTGCATGTAGATACAGAATTTCTGATGGCTATGCCGGATAGTTATCACGGTAGCTCTCATGCTCCTGCACCTCGTCCGGGTAAAGGTTCGAGTTCGGCTCCGGCATTCTAATTGGTACAATGTAGATAAAATAAATCACCCTGTTGCATGACGCAGCAGGGTGATTTATTGTTACGGACGGCGATTATTTTTTCGTCACATTCTCTACCGTCGGAGCCAGAACCCATGGTTCACCTTGCTCTGCGGTAATGTTGACATTATCAATGATAAGTCCGTCCGTCTGGCGGAAGATAGCGCCTTCTTTACCGTTGATGGTGATGTTGCGGAGCGTGACATTTTGAATCTTCATCTCCGGCAGACCATTGAAATAGATCGCGCGTTTGATATTCGTTCCTGTGACGTTTTCAATGACGATATTGCGGAAAGCAGGTGTCTCTTCGCTCACTTCCGGTGCTTCGGCATTCATACGTGCAGCGAGTTCTTCTTCGGTCTCTTCTCCTGCGCCTTTACCGCCGTAGAAGAGGTCAAAGAGCAAGCCTTCGTTCGGGATATTGACCATATTCACGCCATTGATATAGATATTCTCCACCACACCGCCGCGTCCACGGGTGGATTTGAAACGCAAACCTACGTCCGTACCGATATAAAGGTTATTGCGCACTTCTACATTCTTAATGCCACCGGACATCTCAGAACCGCATACAAAACCGCCGTGGCCGTGATAAACGACGCAGTTATCCACTACTACGTTCTCCGTCGGGATTCCTCTGTCGCGGCCCGGTTTGTCCTTACCGGACTTCATACAGATCGCATCGTCACCTACGTCAAAAGAGCAGTCGGCGATCACTACGTTCTTGCAACTCTCGATATCCACTCCGTCGCCATTCTGGCTGTACCAAGGGTTACGCACATTGACGTTGCGCAAGATGAGGTTCTCGCAGCACATAGGATGCAAGTTCCATGCGGGGCTGTTCTCGAAAGTCACACCTTCCAGCAAGATCTGCTTGCAATCCACGAAATGCAGCATCACCGGACGAAGGAAAGACTTCACTTTGATCCAGAGGGCATCGTCTGTGATCACCGGCACATTCTGATCGACGCAGTAAGTCTGCGCGAGCACAGAACCCGAATCCGGATACCAGATATTGTTCTCTACGATGCCGCCTTTCTCTTTGAGGTGTTTCTTCCATTGGTTCTCCGTCATCTTGCTCTTCTTGAGTGGCCTCCACCAATCGCCGTTGCCGTTGAAAGTACCATGTCCGGTGATAGCGATATTCTCTGCGCCTCGCGCATTGATAGGGCTGGTGCAGCGCTTGGTCGGGATACCTTCGAACCACTCGTCGTAGATCTCATACAGGTCGAGGTCGTGCGAGAAGAGGATGAAACTGTTCGGCTCGGTGTAAAGACGTACATTGGATTTCATCGTGATCGGGCCGGTGATATAGAGTCCGGCAGGAATGATCACTGTACCGCCTCCGGCCGCCGTACATTCGTCAATAGCCTTCTGGATGGCTGGTGTAGCCAGTTCAATACCGGTAGGATCAGCGCCATAGTCTTTGACGTTGAAGGTCTTGTCCGGGAAGGAAGGTACCGGTACTTTCGGCATGTCGAAGGAAGCCGAGGTTGTCAGGGCGTCGATCGTCTCCTGAGTGGTGGTCTGATACTTCGATTGCTCCGAGTTGGCGCAAGCGCCTAAGAGTGCTGCAGCGAGCAGCAAGAGAGTGAACTTTCTCATACTAAATAGGTATTTTGAGGATAAATGATATTTACTAATGACAAGCCTTCCGCAGGAGCCGAATGACCGGCCTTGCAGCGGTTCTTCGCCGCGATGATATCCGCGAGTTGCGCTTCTGTCATCCTGCCTTTCCCGATCTCAAACAGCGTGCCCACTACGGCGCGCACCATATTCCGCAGGAAGCGATCGGCGGTGATGATGAAGGTCCATTCGGTTTCGGACTCCTGTCGCCAATAGGCTTCTTTGACATCGCATATCGTGGTCTTCACATCTGTGTGTACGCGGCAGAAAGAAGCGAAGTCCTGTTTGCCGAGCAGCAGCCGCGCCGCTTGGTTCATGGCTTCAAAATTGAGTCCTGCCGCTACGCGGGTATGGTTGATATAGATAAACGGATCTTTGCGGGTCGTGATACGGTAGTAATACGTGCGCGCCAAGGCATCAAAACGCGCATGTGCATCGTCTCTCACCCGCTGCAGGTCGGTGATAGCAATAGAATCGGGCAAGAGGTTGTTCAACCTGGCTGCGAAGTTCACCGGCACTACTTTCTCTACATCAAAATGCGCTATCATCTTCTCTGCATGCACGCCGGCGTCGGTGCGACCGGCAAAAGTGAGCGCCACCGGTTCTCGCAAGATCGTTGCGAAAGCGGCTTCCATCTCTGCCTGCACCGTGTTTCCGTTCGGCTGCGTCTGCGAACCGTGGAAATCCGTACCTCTATATGCGAACGTTATATAATAACGCATTTTAGATTTTTGATTTTAGATTCTTGATTTGGTTGTTTATCTCCGGCGAAAGATTCGCTTTATAGGCGATGAGCAGGCCGAGGCCTAACAGGACGGCTGAGCGAACGATGCTGTCTAACCATATATGGAGCGTCGGCAGGTACTGCTGCCAAGCGTAGTTCAGTCCGAAGATAGCTACCAGCAAGATAGCAATCAACCACCATTTCCTATCAATCACTTTCAGTCGGCACAAAGGCACTATCGTCAGGACGATCAGCAGGTAGTAGAAACCGTAGGAAAGCAAGTTGCTGGCTGCGGCGCCGATCATGCCGTAACGAGGTACCAAGTGATAATTGAGTACGATCGAACCCGTTGTCAGGATGATGGAGAACAGCAGGCTAAAGGCGTAATAACGCGAGTAGTTAAGGGTATTCAGGCAAACAGAGAATGTCCCCAAAATCAATTGGCTGACACCCAAAATGAGCACCACATTCTTCGCAGATATGTAATCCGCACCATTCGGAAGAATATGGAAGATGAGATCAATATTGATCCAAATCGTCAGCAGGATGAATCCGCCGATAAGAAGCATGTTGCGTGTCACTTGACGAATGAGCGCACTACATTCTTCGCGGTTCTGCTCCTTGATAGCACGTGCTAACTGCGGCGAAGCGATCGCTGCCACCGAGCGATTTGGAATGCTGACCATCACGGCGATATAGGTCGCAATAGCGAAGATACCGGTGCTGTCCAATCCCATCTCGGCTGTGATGAAGAGCGAAGAGATGATAGGCGCCAGTACGGTGGTCAAGGCCGAGACAATGAGGAAACCCGTGTAAGTCAAGTAGCGTTTGACGAGCGCAGGGTTGGTGCGCAGGAAGGACCAATCCGGCCGCAGGTTGATGCGCTTGAGCGAGAAAAAATAGCAGATATTGATCAGCGCCGCTATCGCATAGTTGAGGCACAGACCGATCACAAAGCCGTCTAAGGACAGGACGTTTTTGGCATACAACAGGTACAAAGCCAGCAGCCCGAGGCGTACACCTAATTCCCGCACTCCGCGAGGCACTACAATGCGCATCAGCACATTACAGGTGGTCTCGAAGATAGTCTGGTACAACATGAAGAACGCCAGCGGGAGCACGAAATAATAGTACTCCACGAAGAGCGGTGACTTATCGCCGAACCAAGAGGCCAAAGGTGCCTGACATGCCCAGTAGATGATGGCGAACAGCAGGAAGCCGAAGAACGGCACAACCAATGCCCAGAAGAAGAATCCGTGATCTTTATCCGTCTCTTTCTCATGAAAATACGGATAGAACCGGATGATCGAGGCATTCGTGCCCAGCTGCGCCAAACCGATGAAGAGCGTCGCCGCATCCACCAATACGCGTGCTAACCCGATCTCCTCTTGCGTGAGGAAGCGGGTTAACACTACGAACGTCGTGAAGATACCAACGGCTATGCCGAGGTACGTGACGATCGTTCCGCGTATGGATTGTTTGGCGATGACTCCCATATTACTTGATCTCCAATAACTCTACTTTGAAGATGAGGGTCGAGTAGGCCGGCATAGAAGGACGGTCCATCTCGCCGTAGGCGAGGTCGTACGGGATGTACAGCATATAGGTCGAGCCTACCGGCATGAGTTGCAGACCTTCGGTCCAACCCTTGATGACGCCGTTCAACGGGAACTCAATCGGTTCACCGCGCGAGTAACTGCTGTCGAAGACTTTGCCGTCAATGAACGTGCCTTCATAGTGTACTTTCACCGTGGAAGTGGCTTTCGGTTTGGGACCATTACCGGGCACCAATACTTCGTATTGCAGGCCGCTGGCGGTGGTCTTTACCTCCGGACGCTTCGCGTTCTCTGCCAAGAACTCTTCTCCGGCAAGCTTATTCTTATTGGAATTTCTCTCGTATTGTGCGCGAGCGAGCGGCTCCATCGTAGCATTCATATAGGCGTATGCTACTTCCGGCGTGATGAACGAAGTGTCGGCAAAGAGACCATTGATGAAACCGCGTTTGATCAGGTCAAAGTCCGTCTCCAATCCTTCAATACCCATCAATCCGCTTTCGCGCTCTTGCTCGCGAATGGTGTGGCCGATATAGAACGCACCCTTCGACTGTCTCTCGTTCAGGTTCTCATATTCGGCTGCTTCTTCTGCACCGTTATAAGCAGCTTCGAGGGCATTGACGAAATCCGTGATAGTTTCTGCATTGCCCTGAAGGCCTTGTTCTTGGTCTTGGATAGAGATACCGGAGCAATAACCCACGAAGTAGTTCAGTGAGTCGATCTGGCTTTTTAATGTGACATTTTCTACTTTATATGTCTCGGAACTGTTGCTGCATGCAATGATGGCAAAAGCAGCAAGAAAAAGGATACTAAATTTGCGCATAGTTTTATTCGATACCTAAAAGTTCAACAGTAAAGATGAGGGCAGCGTACGGAGGGATAGATGCACCAGCACCGCGCTCGCCGTAAGCCAGTTGGTAAGGGATGAAGAATTTGTACTTCGAGCCTACCGACATGAGTTGCAGACCTTCGGTCCAACCCTTGATGACGCCGTTCAGCGGGAAAGAGATCGACTCGCCGCGCTTGTAACTGCTGTCGAAGACAGTACCGTCGATGAGGGTGCCTTCATAGTGCACGCGTACGGTGTCGGTAGCTTTCGGCTTCTGACCCAACGAGGGTTCCAATACTTCGTATTGCAAACCGCTGGCGGTCACTTTTACGCCTTCGCGCTTGGCGTTCTCAGCAAGGAATTTCTCACCGTCTGCTTTAGCAGCGCCGGCTACTTTGGCTTCGAGTTCCTGGAAGAACTGACCCAGCACTTGCTGCGCCTCTTGATAACTGATCTTGGGTTGCTGATGTGTCAGCACATCTTCAATACCCAAAGCGAGATCCTGGTAGTTCAGCTTCTCAACGCCACTACCCATCAAATTTTGTCCCATAGAGAGACCTAATGCATAACTGATTTTGTCCATTTTTATGATTTGTTTATGATTGCTGCATAGCGGGACAGGTATTTGCCGAGGATATCAAACTCGATATTTACCTTGGTGCCCGGTTGAATATATCTGAAATTGGTGTTGTTGTGCGTGTAAGGAATGATACAAACGGATACATACCCTTTGTCGCCTTGTATGTCGGGTTCACAGACCGTGAGACTGACGCCGTTGATAGTGACTGAACCTTTGTCCACGCAGAAATAGCCGCGTTCGATCATCTCTCGGTTGGAGTCGTATTCAAAGCGGTAATACCAACTACCGTCGGTCTCTTTGGCTTCGAGGCAAACCGCTTTCTGATCGACGTGTCCTTGCACGATATGTCCGTCTAACCGACCGCCCATCATCATCGATCGCTCCACGTTCACCCAATCCCCTTCGCGGATATCATCGAGGTTGGTCAACCGCAGGGTCTCCTGCATCGCAGTGACGGTATATAAGTCCCCTTCGATGCGCACTACCGTCAGGCATACGCCGTTATGCGCGATCGACTGATCGATGCTGAGCGGTTCGCCGAAGGGGTTGCGAAGCGTGAAGTGTTTATTAGTCTGCTCGGTCTCTATCTTAACGACCTGAGCCATTGTTTCTACTATTCCTGAAAACATAAATCTTTTATTTTTTGAAGTATTTACCCACTACAGGCAAGCCGGAGAGCGGGAAATCTTTGCGAATGAGTACAACGAGATAGATACCTAACAGGCCTGTTCCGATCAGCATCAATTGCCACATGTGCAGACCTAACAGATAGCGGCAAGCGTAGTAGATTGCCAGCAAGACAATCGTCAGCACCGTGTATTGACCGATGCGCTTGAGGTCGTAAGGGATCGGGGCTTTCTTCTGTCCGATAAAATAGGACAGCAACATGATGACGAAATAGCAAACGAGACTACTGCCGCAACTTGCCCAATAACCGATGATAGGCACGCCTATGATCTGAATGAGCAGTGTGATCACCAATCCGATGACGGAGAAATATGCGCCCCACTTGGTCTCATCCGTCAGTTTGTACCAGAAACTGAGGTTGAAGTATATCCCTTGGAACACATAGGTCCACAGTACGACAGGCACGATCAACAGTCCTTTCCAATACGCGCGTGAGATGATGAACTTGAAAATATCCAAGTAGAAGATCACACCCAGCAGGATGAGGAAAGAGAAGATGATGTAGTATTTCATCGCATCGGCGTAGGCTTCGACGGAGTTGCGGTCCTTATGCTTGGAGAACACAAAGGGTTCGTACGCATAGCGGAAGGCCTGCGTGAACATCATCATCACCATCGCCACTTTGAAACAAGCACCGTAGATACCTAACTGCGTCTCGGCGTCTTCGCCGGTGTACAGGTACGGGAACAGGATTCGGTCCAGCGTCTGGTTCATGATACCGGCTACACCGAGTACCAACAGCGGTAGCGAATAACGCAACATCGCCCGGAGGATGGACCAATCGAAATGACCACCTTTGGGCAGCGTGAAGGGCAACAGACAGAGGGTCTGAATACCGGTAGCCAGCATGTTACTGAGGAAGACATACATCACATCCGTCTTGCCTAAGATGATGATGAAGAAGATGGCAAAAGCCATGTTCAGCATCACGAACAGCAGTTTCAGTCCGGCGAAGAGCCAGGGTCGCTGTTGTTTCCGCAGATAGGCAAAGGGGATGCTGGCAAAAGCGTCTGCGGCCACCGTGGCGAACATCATCGCGATAAACTCCGGATGGTTAGTATATCCCAGTACGTTCGCTATCGGTTGCTGGAGTCCGATGACGAGCAGCGCGAAGAACGCACTGCTACTGAGCAGCGTGATATAGGCGGTGCGATAGACACTCTTCGAATCGTAGTCCTCGCGGTTCGCAAAACGGAAGAAACCTGTCTCCATACCATAAGTGAGCAGCACCAGTAAGAGGGCTGTCCAGGCGTAGAGGTTGGTCACAATTCCATAATCTGCCTCGCTCGCTAACTTATAGGTGTATAGCGGAACAAGCAGGTAGTTGAGGAACTTTCCGATGATCGAACTCAACCCGTAGATGGCGGTGTCCTTCGCCAAGGATTTCATATCACTCATCTCTTTCGACTTTTGTCTTTCGACCTTCGACTATTATTACTATTTCTCCTTTCGGTGGGGTTTGTTTGAAATGTGCGATCAGTTCGGCTAAAGTGCCGCGCACGGTCTGCTCGTGCACCTTACTGATCTCTCGCGATACGGATGCTTTGCGTTCCGGTCCGCACACCTGTGCCAGTTGTTCCAAGGTCTTCACCAAGCGGAAGGGCGACTCATAGATGATGAAGGTCTCGTCCTTCTCCGCCAAGTACTGCAATCGTGTCTGCCGACCTTTCTTCTGCGGCAGGAAGCCTTCGAAATAGAAGTGGTTGTTCGGTAAGCCGGAGTCTACCAAAGCCGGCACAAAAGCCGTTGCTCCCGGCAGACACTGGATCTCGATATCCGCTTCTGCTGCGGCTCTCACGAGGAAGAAACCGGGGTCGCTGATCGCCGGTGTACCTGCATCAGAGATCAAGGCGATGTTCGCACCTGCTTTGAGACGCTCTACGATATCGGCACTGGTCTCATGTTCATTGAACTTATGATGACTCTTCAGCGGCGTATGGATATCATAGTGCTGCAGCAAGACGCCGCTGGTGCGGGTGTCTTCCGCTAATATCAGATCAACCGATTTCAGCACCTCTATGGCGCGAAAGGTCATATCTTGCAGGTTGCCTACCGGTGTGGGAACGAGATAAAGCATTTATGATGTTTGATGTTTGATTTTTGATTTATCCGAAGCGGCGGTGCAGGGTGACGAGGAACTGTTGATAGGTGTTACTCTCCGCATCCCATTTGAAATGCGTCATGATATAACTTACCGCTTCGTCGAACGAACGCAGGGCGTTCAGGTCATTCAGCGTCTTTTGCATCAACTCGGCGTTCTGACCGAATAACTCGCGTTGATACAAGAAACGGTCACCTAACGAGATCGCCTGACGGATATCACTCACGGGCTTGCCGTACAGCATCGCTTTCGACGAAGTCGGCTCTTGTGCCGGCTCTTCTTTTGCGGGTGCTTCCTTCACAGGCTCTTCCTTCACCGGCTCCGGCGCAACAAATAGTTCCTGTTGTACAGGCGCGGGTTCGGGTGCGGGTGCCGGTTCTTCTACGATAGGCTCCTCTACTTCTACTACCGGCTCTTCCTCGACGGGTTCTTCCTCCGCTTCTTCGGCAGTTACCTCCGGTTCCGGTGCAGCAAACTGCTGCTGGCTCTTCGCCTCTTGGATAATAGACATCATCTGTGAGATATGTCCACCTACCGCCAGGATCTTCTCGCCCAGTACCTTCACCTTCTCCTCATTGGCTGCCAGTTTGGTATCATTGGCAGCCAGCTGCTCGAGAAGCTTGGCTTGCGTCTGCTCCAAGGCGCTGATACGTGCCTCGAGCGATTCAAAATATTTGATCAGTTCTTCCATATTAAGCCGTTACTTTTTCTAACCATTTAACCATTCCTAACATCACTGCCATCGAGATCATACAGATAACGAAGAAGACAGCCCAGCAATATTGAATCGGCCAAGCATTATACATCACCGGACCTACCCAGATGAAGAGGTTTCCGATCGCCGTAGCTCCTAACCAAAGACCTTGGCACAGACCCACCATGTGACGCGGGGCTACTTTCGATACGAAGGACAGACCCAGCGGCGAGATGAACAACTCAGCTACGGTGAGGAAGAAATAGGTGACAAACAGCACCCATGGACCTTCTTTCGCCAAGCCGGCAGCGGTCAATTGCTCTGCGTTCATGTCGCGGAACTCTGTTCCGGACGGCCAGTTATTGAGATAGGAAATGACAATCAAGAACAAGTATGCGCAGCCTGCGATAGCCATACCCAAGGCAATCTTACGCGGCGTAGAGATCGATTTACCTTTGCGCGCTAACATCGCAAAGAACCACATGATGACCGGCGTCAGAACGATCACAAAGAACGGGTTCAGCGCTTGCCATATCTCCGGCGCTACACTATCCGTATTGATGAAGTCGCGTGCGAAGACGGAAAGCGATTGACCGTTCTGGTGGAAAGAGAGCCAGAAGAAGATCGCGATACCCAATACAGCGAACAAAGCCATGAGACGTTGCTTGATCTCTTTGGCCATCTCGCGGCGCTCTTCGATCGTATAATCCACCGCAGCGACTGCTTCTTTCTTCGCCGGCTGCGGGAACTGCTTCTTATAATAGAGGAAGATGGCTAGCGAGAGTAACATCGCTGCTACAGAAGCGATGAACGAGTAGTGAATACCTTGGTTGAAAACCGTCACATAATCCTGGCAGAAAGTAGTCGTTGCCTCTTGAATGGGCGCTTGTAAGTCTGCGAGTGAGGTTACTTGGTCCGGCATGGTGGTGATATGGTCCATGAAGCTATAGCCCTCACCGGTGGACTTAACCATCGTCTCCGTGAACTTCTGGGTTGCTTCGCCGTTAGCGATGTAATCGTGTGCCAACGAAGCCATATCCGAGTTGTACACAAAATGGTGTACACCCAGCCACCACTTACGCAGCAGCGGCGCTACAAACGGAGCGATTAGACCACCGATATTGATGAACACATAGAAGATCTGGAAACCAGCGTCGCGTTTTTCCCGCGCTTCTTTGAGTGCTGCCTCCCCTTTCTTAGCTGCCTCGGCTTCAAACTCATCGTACATCTTACCTACGATAGCCTGCAAGTTACCTTTGAAAAGACCATTACCGAAAGCAATCATCAGCAACGAGATACAGGTGAAAATAAGGATGGACCACCATTCACTTCCGCCGTTCATATTCGTAGAGAAAAGCGGCAAAGCCAGGCAAATATATCCGATAGACATGATAATCAAACCCCATTGGATGGTCTTGTTGTAGTTCTGTGTACGGTCCGCAATAATACCACCGACGAGACTCAAGACATAAATGCCGAAATAGAAAACGGCATAGATGAGTCCGGCAGTGCCGTCGCTCAGACCGAATTTAGAAACGAGGAACAGCAGCAAAACTGCGTTCATGATGTAGTAGCCGAAACGCTCACCCATGTTGGCAAGTGCGGCAGGGATAAGTCCCTTTGGATGACTCTTAAACATAAACTATAAAATTTTCAAATTTCTTCAAATCTCAAATCTCAAATCTCAAATACATCAGTCCACTGATGTCTGTCTTCTGCGCGGCCGAACTGGATATCTCGCAGTGTGTGATAGAGTTCGGTGAGTACCGGTCCTGGTTCGTGACCGAAAGAGTAGGTGATGTTCTTTTCCGGATCGAACACTTGGTCTATCGGTGAGATGACACAGGCTGTTCCGCAGGCTGCGGCTTCACTCATGTCCGCCAGTTCCTCCAGCCGGATATGGCGCCGTGTCACTTTCATCCCTCGTTCCTTAGCCAGCGTCATCAGGCTGTCATTAGTGATACTCGGTAAAATCGCTGAAGAACGTGGAGTCAGATATTCATTACCCTTGATGCCAATGAAATTCGCGGCACTACATTCATCGATATACCGGTGGTACTTGGAGTCCAGGAATAAACAGTCGTATCCCATGGCGTGTGCCGCTTCGGTCGCTCGGAAAGAAGAGGCATAGTTGCCGCCCACCTTGAACTGTCCCGTTCCAAACGGTGCTGCGCGATCCACATGGCGGTTGACGATGAAGTGCGTGCAATGGAACTTACCCGGATAATACGGACCAATCGGCGAAGGGATGACAATGAACTCAAAATCCCGTCCCGGTCCTACACCCAGACGCGGGGTCGTTCCGATCAACAACGGCCGGAAATACAAAGTCGCACCGGTGCCATACGGCGGAAGAAAATCCATGTTCTTCTCCAACGCCAGTCGGATGGCTTTGCCAAAGAGCTCCGTCGGAACAGGCTCTATATACAATCCCTCCGCGCTTCGTTGCATTCGCTTCGCATTCTCTCTCCAACGGAAGATACGAATCTTCCCATCCACCCCTCGGAATGCTTTCAATCCCTCAAACGCCTCTTGTCCGTATTGCAAGCACGTAGCGGATACGTGCAAATGAAGGAACTTGTCCTTCGTTGCATAGGGTTCCTCCCATTGACCGTTATGATACCCCGCCCGAACGATATAGTCCGGTTCGGTGTAGTGAAAACCCAATTTACTCCAATCTATCTCTTTCATCATTCATCAAATAGCGTGTCCAACACGCTTAATTCCGTTTGCCACGGATGTTTATCTGTCCAAATAAGTCCGCTCCAGTCAGTTGTGCGTCTTTCGACTTTCGACTTTTGACTATCGCCTAATATCGGCTTTTCTCTGCGCAGCAGCGCGACCAGTGTCTCGTTCAGTTCGTCATTCAGGTCCAATAACCATTTGTACTCCTTCTCGTAGAACGGCCGTAGGTAGTCCGCGAAATACAGGAAGTACGGTGTGTGTTGATATGCGCTGACCAATGTGATCCAGTGCTGGTGTTGCCATCGCGTCTGGTAACTGATCTGTATGTCTCGCGTCAACTGCTTGTGTTCCACTTTGCCTACCGGAACGGTCAGTCGCACCGGTTCTCCGTTTGCATCGCGAATGAGGCAGCGGTTTCGAAACGTCTGTTTCTCAAAACTCTCCATCTGTTCGATTAGCACCGGTTCGTTCATCAACGCCCGGATGTAGGACAAGGGAGGTAAGTATGCCGTCGGTAGGATATTCATTGCATCAGTCGCAGTTCGTCACTCTCTTGCCGATACGGTCCCAACGGATACGTCCTTTGAACCACGGTTTGTCCTTGTCGATACTCAACCAGATGAATAGCGGTCGTCCGACGATATGATCCTCCGGCACGAAGCCCCAATAACGACTGTCGGCGCTCTTATGACGGT
>JAFXYK010000070.1 GCA_017541805.1 Paludibacteraceae bacterium | reverse complement strand
TTGAGAATTGAAAGATAATTTTATGCGCAAGTTGTTGGTTTGTTTGGTCGGATTCGTGTTCGCATTGGGCACGTTTGCAGCTAACTGGAACGATGTGGCCGGTTTGACACCGACGGAGAAAGCGCGCCCGGCCGGCGTGAGCAATGGTATCTATTACGGTGCGGACGGAACGTCCGTGACGCTGTGTACCTATGCCGCCAGCAAAACCCAGTCGGCCAAGCGAGTGTTCCTCTTGGGCGATATGACCGATTGGAAACTCAAAGCGGAGTATCAACTGTACAAGGACGGAAACTATTTCTGGATCACCTTGACGGGGCTGGAGAAAGGTAAAGAATATCGTTTTCAGTATGCCGTAGAGCGTGCGGACGGACTGAAGAAACAGATCTCTGATCTCTATTCGGAGAAAGTGATCCACCCGGATGACCAGTATGAACCGAAGACAGTGGATCCGACCTTGATAGACTATCCGACCGGTAAAGGTGCGGATGGCTATGTGACGGTGATCCAACCCGGTAAACCGGCTTATGAATGGTCGGATGCGACGCTTAACTTCAAGCGTCCGAACAAGAACAACTTGGTCATCTATGAGTTGTGGGTCTATGACTATACCGAAGCTCGTTCGCTCAAGGGCTTGATGAAACGCTTGGATTATATCCAGAACTTAGGCGTGAATGCCATCGAGTTGATGCCGATCTGTGAGTTTGACGGTAACTACAACTGGGGTTACTCGCCCAACCACTATTTCGCACCGGACAGAGCGTACGGCTCGGAGACGATGTACAAGGAGTTCATCGATGAGTGCCACAAACGCGGTATAGCGGTTATTCTCGATATGGTATTCAACCATGCTACGGGTTTGAACCCGATGAATAAACTCTATCCGTACGGTACGGATCTGGCGAGCAACCCGTGGTTTAATGTGACGGCGCCGCACTCGGATAATGTCTATGAGGACTGGAACCATGGTTTCGAACCGGCACATGAGATGTTCATCCGTGCGTTGAAATACTGGTTGACCGAATACAAAGTGGACGGTTTCCGTCTGGACCTCAGTCATGGTCTGTGTTCCGATCAAGCGAACACGTCCGTTAAAAACCTCAAGGATTATTATGACAAGGGTGTCAAGTCTGTTGCTCCTGATGCCTATATGATCTGTGAACACTGGGGCGGTAACATGGGTACGGAGCGTCCGCAGTTGGTTAACTACGGCATGCAGTGCTGGTCAAACACCTCCAATGCTTATTGTCAGACCGCGATGGGTTGGCTCAAAGACGGCGATGCTTTCTCGGAGGCTAACAAGGACGGATACGTATCCTATTGTGAGAGCCACGACGAGGAGCGTATGCAGTATAAATGCAAGAAATACGGAAACGGTGATTTGCAGACCAATACGGCAGCCCGCTTGGCGCGTGTGCCGGAGAATGTAGCCTTCAACGTGCTGCTGAACGGTTCGCATATGCTGTGGATGTGGGAGGAGATAGGATATGACTTCTCTATCAATTGCGACCTCGACCATCCGAACGACTATAACGACAGTTATCGTTGTAATAAAAAACCACGTCCGGAGATCCGCGGTTATTTCACCAATTCCAATCGTGTGGCTGCGTTCACGAAGTGCGCACAGGTGATTACGCTTCGTACCCAACTCCTTCCTTCGGTGTTTGAAGGCAACCCGACCAGCGTAAGTATCTCTTCGGGCAGTAAGTTGCGTACGATTCGATGGAGTACGGATGTGTTTGTGGCTGCTAACTTCGATGTAAGCACTAATCAGGCAGTTACCTTACCTAACGGCACATGGTATGACTATCTGAATGGTGCTACGCAGGCCAATAGTACCTATACGCTGGCACCAGGCGAACTGAAGGTGTTCACCGGCACGCCGGTGCAGGCACCTACCTTCACGGATATTCAGAAACGTGATCACACGCCGATCGAGAACGTGAGCACGGATGACATGCCGAAGTCGTATAAGTTCATGCGCGACGGTCAGATCTTCATTCAACGGGGAGATAAGGTATATACCATCACCGGACAGCCTGTCCGTTAATCACAACGCTAAACGCTACAATGTATATTGCCATCGCAGGAAATATCGGAGCAGGTAAGACGACGCTGACGAAGATGTTGGCGAAGTATTACGGGTGGCAACCGCGTTTTGAGAGCGTGAGTTTTAATCCGTACCTGGAGGACTATTACGGCGACATCAACCGCTGGGCTTTCTGCCTTGAAACCTACTTCCTCAAGGAGCGCTTCAAGGATATGCTTCTCGTGCAGCAGGCGTCTCATACCATCGTACAGGACCGCTCGATCTTCGAGGGAGTCTATGTGTTCGTGCGCAATAACTACGAACGGGGTGACCTCTCCAAACGGGATTATGAGACATTCATGGAACTGTTTGAACTGATGACTTCCCAACTCAAACGACCGGACATGATGATCTATCTGCGTAAGTCCGTTCCGGCACTCATTGCGCAGATCCAGAAGCGCGGACGAGGCTATGAACAGACGATGCAGATCGATTATCTACGGGGACTGAACGAGAAATACGAGGACTTTATCTTCCGCCAGTATGACGGACGGGTGCTGGTCATCGAATCCGACGATCTGGATTTTGAGAACAACCCCGCCGACTTCCGACATGTCATCGATAAAGTGGATGCCGAGTTGTTCGGATTGTTCAGCGAAAATAACTGGTCCAAATAACGATTTAACAGTTTAACCATTTAATATTTAACAATATGCACATTGCCGTTGCTGGTAATATCGGGTGCGGTAAAACGACCCTGACAAACATGTTGGCCAAACATTATGGCTGGGAACCACGCTTTGAGAGCGTAGAATACAACCCCTATCTGGCGGATTTCTATGCCGACATGGCACGGTGGTCCTTCAACCTGCAGATCTATTTCCTCAACAAGCGTTTCAAAGACGTGGTGGAGATAGGTAAGTCGGATAAATATATCATCCAGGACCGTACCATCTATGAGGACGCGCGTATCTTTGCGCCTAACCTGCACGACCAGGGACTGATGTCCGATCGGGATTTTGATAACTATCAGGACCTCTTTGATCTAATGACGACACTCGTGAAGATGCCGGACCTGCTGATCTATGTCCGTGCTTCGGTGCCGACGCTGGTGTCGCAGATTCAGAAACGTGCCCGCGGGTATGAGCAGCAGATGAAACTCGATTATCTGCAGGGTCTGAACGACAAGTACGAGAACTGGATCAAGGACTATAAAGGTAAACTGCTCATCGTCGAAGGAGACAAGATCAAGTTCGGTGACAACCCCGAGGATTTCCGTTGGGTGACCGACCGTATCGATGCCGAACTGTTCGGACTCTTCCCGTTCGAGGCGGAAGAAAAAACAGGTAAGGAGATTTGATACAGCATTTCCTCGATTATATTGCTATTGAGCGGAAGTACTCGCAGCGCACCGTGGATGCCTACCACGATGATCTGCGGGACTTCTGTCGTTTTATGGGATGGGAGATAGAGGACTTCAACCCGGATGAAGTAGGCGAAGCCGATGTGAAGATGTGGATGCTCGATATGCTGGAGCAGCAGCATCAGTCGCCCCGTTCGGTCAAACGTAAACTGTCCGCGCTGCGCTCGTTCTATAAGTTCCTGCTGCGGCAGAAGAAAGTGAAGCGCGACATCACCGCCCGTATCATCCCGCCTAAAGCGGACAAACCGCTGCCGGTCTTCTTCCGCGAAGAGGAGATGATGGCGGAAGAGCGGAATACGGAAGACAGGATACAGAGCACAGACCATAGTTACAAAGCGCTGCGCGACGGGTTGATCATCGAGATGCTGTATCAAACCGGTATGCGACAGGCGGAACTGCTTAATCTGACGGATGCGGACATCGACTTCAACCAAGGGCAGATCCGAATCTTCGGTAAACGCCGCAAAGAACGTATTGTACCTATCGGTGACTCCCTCATTGCCCAGATCAAGGAGTATATGGCGGTTCGAGACGCGGAAATGTCCGATGTCCAATGTCCAATATCCAATAACCAGTTCTTCCCGAAACTGACCAAATACACCTTATATACTATCGTGCGCACGCGTATGGGAGAAGTGAGTACACTCAAGAAACACTCTCCGCACGTGCTGCGTCATACTTTTGCCACCGCGATGCTGGATAACGGTGCGGATATACGTACGATCCAGACGCTGCTGGGACATGCTTCGCTGAGTACGACGCAGGTTTATACACATACCACTTTCGAGCAAGTCAAGCGCGTCTATATGGCTACGCACCCTCGGGCAGCGGCAAGTAGAGATGGCAAAAACAAGAAAAAAGACTAAAAAATGCATTTTTTTGCAAAAATATTTGGTCATGTCAAAAATTTGTAGTAATTTTGCACGCTTTTTCGTCGGAAGAGTATCGGCGACGCCTCTATAGCTCAGTTGGTAGAGCACTAGATTTGTAATCCAGCGGTCGTTGGTTCGAGTCCGACTAGAGGCTCAAAGTTCTTTGAAAAAACGGGTGTGTTCCAGAGTGGCCAAATGGGGCAGACTGTAAATCTGCTGTCTTCGACTTCGGTGGTTCGAATCCATCCGCACCCACACAGGCGTGAGAAACGCAAACCCCTGCGAAAGTAGCTCAGTCGATAGAGCACT
>JAFXYK010000069.1 GCA_017541805.1 Paludibacteraceae bacterium | reverse complement strand
GCTTGCAATTGCGCCATCATCTCCGTTTCGTTCAGGCTCTCTTCCTTTATAAGCCGCGGCAGGGAGAAGGAACTTTTCATCGCCAAGCCGCATATAAAGCCTATAATGGCCAGAACAGGCACCATTACGATGAGTTTGCGCGAGAGCTGTTTCTCCGGCTTGGATGGCGCCAAGAGGATAGGGACAGTAAACAGTATAAACACAGCGTTCCGAACGAAACTGACCCAAGGTTTAGCCGTGTGATAGCGGTCCAAGACCCCGAAGCATCCGCATTCCTGAATGCCTTTGGCGAGCACACCATAAGCAAAACCGGCCGTGACGACGAGGAGGAAGATATCCGCTGCAATAGCACTTCCTTTCGGACGTATCTGCATCAGCAGACACAGCCCCAATACCGCTTCGCAGACAATAATAACAGGCGCCCAGACACCGAACAAGGAGAAACCATACGCTCGCAGCGTCAGAGCAAAAGTATCCGCATCCCAAGCTTTGAGCAAAGCCGAGACGAGAAACATTAGCCCCAACAAGACGGAGGAAACCGTTGCGGCGTGTTTCCAACAGGGATGTCTATGGATGGCTGTCAATTGCATGCGCAGGCAGAGAAATTATTTAGAACGTGTAGCGCACACCTACGTTGATCGAGTAGTCGAACTGGTGATAGGTATTGATGCGTCCCGCTATCTTACCAAACGTCATCGCATAGCCGGGACGGAAGTCGAACGAGAAAGCGATCGGTGCATTCGTCATGTTCACTTCAATACCTGCAGCAGCACCTGCACCCACCAAACCGAGCCCATCGAACTCATCAAAGCAGTAACCGGCCTTAATCTGACCACCGGCGTAGACACTCAGTTTGACACCGTTGCCTTCCGCCAATGCACCTGTCTGATACGCAAACACACCATTGGCAATCGGTGCACCCACATAACCCCATCCTTCACCGCCATCAGGGCAGGTGAAATAGCCCAATTCGGCAATGATAGTGAAATGGTTAGCCACCATCGTCTTGTACTGCGCTCCGACACCAAGACCGCCGACCAAGCCGACACTGTGCTTATAGTCCTTCGCACTGACTGTAGTAGCTGCAATCAAAACGGCTACACAAAGTGTTAAAATCTTCTTCATACTGATTGAATTGATATAATTGTTTGTATATGATTTTGTTATACTATCCAAATCGGGCGCAAAGGTACAAAAAAAAAATGACATACACAAGAGTGTATGACACTTTTTTGTCAATTGTAGTCATTTTATCCCTCTCTATTGCACTTTTCGGATAAGGGTGAGGCCGTCGCGAAGAGGGAGTATGACTTGTTCAAAACGAGGGTCTTCGCAGAGATGGTCGTTAAAGGCTCTCAGCCCTTGTGTTTGCTTGTCTCTGTCGTATGCCGGGTCGATGATATGACCGTCCCAAAGGGTGTTGTCGGCGAGGATAAATCCTCCCACAGGAATGAGAGGGTAAACAGCCTCCAAATAGGCACAATATTCACGCTTATCGGCATCCATGAAGACCAGTTCGAATGGACCTTCCAAATCCGCCATCACCGATCGGCAATCACCAATACGTAATTCAATCCGGTCGGCTAAGGAAAACCGAGAAAAATTACGTCGTATCGTCTCTTCCAACTCGTCGTTATGCTCAATAGTGATGAGTTGTCCGGCTTCGGGTAGTCCTTCGGCCAGACATAGGGCAGAGTAGCCGGTAAATGTTCCGAGTTCGAGGATGCGTTTCGGACGGATCATATGACTGATCATTGAGAGGACGCGTCCTTGTACATGTCCGCTAAGCATGTGTGGGTTGAGCACGTGCAGATTGGTGTCATGCGTGATAGCCTTTAAAACGTCATTTTCCGGCGTCGAATGGGCAGAAATATACTCTTTGAGTGTCATTTTGTTACAAAATTTGCTGCAAAATTACAAAAAATCTTGCACATATGCAAAAAAAGTTGTAACTTTGCAGCAGATTTTAATCATTTTAATGAAATAATGGAAAAGATTGACGAATTAGATCGTAAAATTTTAAAGATTATTACGCAAAGTGCCCGCATTCCGTTTAAGGATGTAGCGGAGCAGTGTGGTGTTAGTCGTGCTGCTGTTCATCAGCGCGTTCAGAAGATGTTCGACAATGGTGTTATTACCGGTTCGAGTTACCATGTACAGCCCCGTTCATTAGGTTATGAGCTGTGTGTGTACATCGGAATCTCTATGGAGAAAGCCTCCATGTACAACCAGGTTATTGCTGCGTTGAAGAAGATTCCGGAGGTAGTGGAAGCTCAGTATACCTTGGGTGCGTTCGGTCTCCTTATTAAGGTGTACGCGCACGATAATGAGCACCTGCTACAGTTGCTGAACACTAAGATCCAAGAGATTCCGGGTGTAGCCAACACTACTACATTGACGGCTCTGGCGCAGCCGATTTATCGTCAATTGCCAATTGAAGTATAAGGTTATGGAGAGAGTAATTAGTGGTATCCGGCCGACAGGAAACTTGCATTTGGGCAATTATTTCGGAGCCGTCAAGAGCTTCGTAAAGATGCAGGATGAATATGACTGTATGTTCTTTATTGCCGATTGGCATTCCTTGACGACACACCCGACTCCGGAGAATATCAAACGCTCGGTGAAAACGATACTGAGTGAGTACCTGGCATGCGGTATTGACCCGGCAAAAGCACCTATCTATGTGCAGAGTGATGTGAAGCAGGTGCTGGAGTTGTATCTGTATCTGAACATGAATGCGTATCTCGGTGAATTAGAGCGAGTTACGTCGTTTAAGGAGAAGGTGAGAAAGCAGCCGGATAATGTGAATGCAGGCTTGCTGACATATCCTTGTTTGATGGCTGCTGACATCTTGATGCACAAGGCAGATAAAGTGCCTGTAGGTAAGGATCAGGAGCAGAATATGGAGATGGCTCGTCTGTTTGCGCGTCGTTTCAACCGCATCTATAATGTTGAATATTTCAAGGAGCCTGCTTCGTTCCATTTTGCGAACAAAGCGGTAAAAGTGCCCGGTTTGGATGGTACCGGTAAGATGGGTAAATCCGAAGGTAACTGCCTGTACCTGTGCGATGACGAGAAGACGGTGACAAAGAAAATCATGCGCGCGGTGACGGACCAGGGTCCGACACAGTTGAATCAGGAGAAGCCGGAGGTGATTCAGAACTTGTTCACCTTGTGTGAATTGCTTTGCGGTAAAGAAGCTACGGAATATTATAACGACCTCTATAATCGTATGGAGATTCGCTACGGCGACATGAAAAAACATATGGCGGAGGATGCCAACAAGCTGTTAACGCCTATTCGCGAGCGCATCTTGGCATACTCGAGCGATGATGCCTTGTTGGATAAAATCATGCGTCAAGGTGCTGAAGCTGCTGCTGCGCGTGCGGAAAAGACGATTGAAGAGGTTCGTGAGATTATTGGTTTTCGAAAAATTTAAGTGATATGAAGAGCCGGTTTTGGATAATTGGAATGTGTGTCTTAGGGCTGAGTGCATGCGGTGTTCAGGCTCCGTTGGATGATGCGTATCATTGGGAAGACCGGACTCCGTCATACAGTTCGGCAAGTACGAGTAGCAGTACGACCAGTAGTGTAAGTACGAGTAGTGCAAATACGACCAGTACAAGTAGCGCAACAAGCGCGCAAGAGAAACCCGCGGCAAGTGAGTCAAAACCCGCTCAGCCGACGCTGGAGTTCACAAACGTACAAGATACAACCATCACAGTAAAGATTCATCGATGAAACGCAGTTGGTACACATTATTTATCGCGTTGTGCGCGCTGTGCGTGCAACCTATGCGCGCGCAAGACTTCGCTCGAATGAGTGAACGTACAATCATGGGAACTGCCCGATACGTAGGTATGAGCGGTGCGATGAGTGCTATCGGCGGCGATCCCACGGCGGTGTTGGATAACCCGGCCGGTTTGGGTTTATACCAGCGTTCGGAAGTACTGGTGACGTTCGATGAGACCTTGGATTACAGCCGTCAAGTGGGCAGTAAAACGCAATGGTTCCGCCATCAGTTCATGTGTCCGCAAGCTTCGCTGGTCATAAGTATCCCGACCTTTACCTCGAATGAGAAGGGCGTACAGTCGTATAATATGATGTTCGCTTACCGTCGCATGCATTCATTCGGCAGGACGTACGAAGCGACGGGTGCCAATGATGCATCCTTGGGTGCTATTCTGCCGGCGCTGAATATACCGTTCTGCACCGATCCAGTCAATGAGACGAATACATTGTACCTGCGCGAGTGGGGCTATGTGAATGAATACAGTTTCGATTGGTCGCTCAATATCGGCCATCGCTGGTATGTAGGCATGGGTATTCATGTCCAGGATTACTTGCTTTCCGGCGATGCGATTTATAAAGAGACTTTCGATGCATTTAATACCGAAGGGGTTCAGTTGTATAACAAAAACAACTCCGGACTGCAGTATAAAGGCGTGAGTTGTGATTTCTCGTTTGGTTTGCTCTACCGTCCAACGAAGTGGCTGCGCTTGGGAATTGGTCTGCAGACCCCGTCTTTAGGCGTTTTACGAACATATACTTCAGGAACGTTCAGCGCCCAAACGGATTCGCTGCGTCATTCGGTAGCTCCGGATATCACGTTCGCGGATCGAAGTTTCCATCTACCGCTGCATGTGAGTTCGTCGGTAGCATTCCAGATCGGCGCCTACGGCATGATTTCGCTGCAGCATGATTAT
>JAFXYK010000068.1 GCA_017541805.1 Paludibacteraceae bacterium | reverse complement strand
TTGACCCAGTTTGATATAACCCAAGCCGACGTCTTGTATCGTCTTGATCTTGCGCAATATCTTCGGTTGCGGTTCAAAGAACTCAACCGCCTGATTAACAGTCATATCCAGCACGTCGGCAATCGTCTTTCCTTTCCATCTCACCTCCAGCGTCTCGCGATTATACCGTGAGCAGCCGCATACCTCGCAGGGAACGTATACATCCGGCATAAAATGCATCTGAATGGTCTTGTACCCGTTTCCCATACACTCTTCACATCGACCACCTTTGGCGTTAAAACTAAAGCGTCCTGCTTTCCATCCCCGAATCTTTGATTCGGGTAATTGGGCAAAGAGGTCTCGGATGTCGTTGAAGACATTCGTGTATGTGGCAGGGTTGGAGCGCGGCGTACGTCCGATAGGCGATTGGTCCACATTGATCACTTTGTCGATATATTGCAGTCCCTCAATCGATTCATACGGCAACGGTTGCGCTTTGCTGCGGTAGAATTTCTGGCTGAGAATAGGGTAGAGGGTCTGATTGATAAGCGAACTCTTTCCCGAACCGCTGACACCGGTCACACAAACCATTTTACCAAGCGGAATAGAAACGGATACGTTCTTCAGATTATTACCGGTGCAACCTGTAAGTGTGATAACAGATGAAGGCTTATGGGCTTCTATTTTGTCCGTTTGAATCTCGTTCATGCGCTTTTCTCCTTTGAGATATTGCGCCGTGAGCGTGTCGGTCTTGAGTAATTCGGAGGGCGTGCCGCTGAAGAGTACTTTACCCCCTAAACGACCTGCTTTGGGTCCGATATCAACGATCCAATCGGCCTCTCGCATGATTTGTTCATCGTGCTCAACGACAATAACGGAGTTGCCCATATCCCGCAATTCCTTCAAGCTGCGAATCAGTCGCTGATTGTCGCGTTGATGCAGACCAATGGAAGGTTCATCCAAGATATACAGCACATTCACCAAGCGTGAACCGATTTGGGTTGCCAAGCGTATACGTTGACTCTCTCCACCCGACAAGGACTCGCTGCTACGGTTCAAACTCAGATAACTCAATCCTACGGATTGCATGAACTGCAACCGCGCACAAATCTCTTTGAGAATAGGTTCGGCTATGGCGGCTTGTTTGGTCGAAAGCTCCGTGTTGATAGTGGATAACTTATCTAACAGCACATCAATATCCATGTTCGACAAATCTGCGATGGTATACGGGCCTAAACGGTAACTGAGCGCCTCTTTGTTTAGCCGCAAACCATGGCATTCCGGGCATTCGATCCACTCCTCTTTTTCCGGTTCTTCCTCCTCGGTTTGCGAAGTCATTTCCAGCAGTTGTTCGTACCAGTTATCTTGCCGAATAGCTTCGTCTACTTCTTCGTTATTCACCTGCACTTCTCCGCTCTTCACTTTTCCGAGTCCTTTGCAGCACGGACACCAACCGGAAGGCGAATTGAAAGAGAAGGTATGCGGAGCCGGTTCTTGATAACTGAGCCCTGTTTCCGGACACATCAAGTTACGACTTAAGAACCGCAGATTTTCGATAGGTGATCTTTGATTTTCGGCTTCTGCAATCAGCATGATTCCGTTTCCTTGCGTCATCGCGCGGTCCACCGATTGACGAATCCGTCGCATGTCTTCTTCCGAGCCGTCCGCCTTCGGTTTGAGCCTGTCAACCACTACCTCAATCGTGTGCGTCTTATAGCGATCGAGCTTCATTCCGGCTATAATCTCACGCACCTCGCCATCCACTCGAACATGCACAAATCCTTTCTTGCGAATGGTTTCAAAAAGTTCTTTGTAATGCCCCCTTCGCGCATTGATTAGCGGAGCTAAAAGCAATATCTTCTTTCCGGCATATTCCCGAATGATCAAATCGATAATTTGTTCGTCCGTGAACTTCACCATCGGCTTTCCGGACAGGTAAGAATAGGCTTCGCCGGCACGAGCAAAAAGCAAGCGTAGAAAATCATACACTTCCGTGATCGTACCTACCGTCGAGCGCGGGTTCTTGGATGTCGTTTTCTGATCAATGGAAATAACAGGACTAAGGCCGGTGATCTTATCTACGTCAGGTCGCTCTATCTGTCCGATAAACCCGCGGGCATAGGACGAGAAAGTGTCCATATAACGGCGCTGACCTTCTGCAAAAATGGTGTCGAAAGCCAAGGAAGACTTACCCGAACCGCTCAAACCGGTAATCACCGTGAGACGCTTGCGGGGAATAGAGACGCTGATGTTCTTCAAGTTATGCACTCGAGCACCCAAAACTTCTATGTTTCCTTCGGATGAGACCATTTTATTCCAATTAGCCTGCAAAGGTACAAAAAAATGGTGAATGGTGAAAGGTGAAAGGTGAAAGATTTTGTTTTTAGAGCCAAAATAGCACTTTTTCCGGAAAAAATATCGCGCGCACTTGCGTATGTTAAAAAAATATTGTATCTTTGCACGCTTTTTTGTGAATATATGAGTAAGATTGCTTTAATAACAGGTGTGACGGGACAGGACGGAAGTTACTTGTCTGAGTTCTTGTTGGAGAAAGGGTATGAGGTGCACGGTATTATTCGCCGTAGTTCGGTGGACTACCGTGAGCGTATTGCCCATCTGGAAGGTACGCCGCATTTTCACTTGCATTATGCGGACATGAGTGACTCGATGTCGCTCGTTAAGTTGGTGGGAAAAGTACAACCCGACGAGATATACAACTTGGCGGCGCAGAGCCATGTGCAAGTGTCTTTTGACTCGCCGGAGTTTACAGCGGATGTGGATGCAGTAGGTGTATTGCGTATCTTGGAGGCTGTTCGTACGAACCACTTGGAGAAGACCTGCCGTATTTATCAGGCGTCTACGTCGGAGTTATATGGCAAAGTGGAAGAAGTGCCGCAAAGCGAGACCACGCCGTTCCATCCCTATAGCCCGTATGCCGTAGCAAAATTATACGGTTATTGGATCATTAAGGAGTATCGCGAGGCGTATAACATGTTCTGCTGCTCGGGTATCCTCTTTAACCACGAGAGTGAGCGTCGCGGCGAGACCTTTGTGACGCGTAAGATCACTTTGGCGGCTGCACGTATTACGCAGGGCATGCAAGATTGTCTGTATTTGGGTAATCTGGACTCTTTGCGCGATTGGGGCTATGCGAAGGACTACGTCGAGTGTATGTGGTTGATCCTACAGCATCCGAAGCCGGAAGATTTCGTGATTGCAACGGGTGTGCAACATACCGTTCGTGAGTTTGCTACGCTGGCTTTCCATCACGCCGGTATTGAACTGCGCTGGGAAGGAAAAGGCGTGGACGAGAAGGGTATTGACGTGAAGACCGGCAAGGTCGTTGTGGCAGTTAGTCCGGACTTCTACCGTCCGACGGATGTGGTTAATCTGTTAGGCGATCCGACGAAAGCAAAGCGTGAACTGGGATGGAACCCGCAAACGACAAGTTTTGAGCAACTGGTTGAACTGATGGTAAAACACGATATGCAGAAGGTACGGGCGCAGCATATTAACCTTGCGGAATACCTGGAGAAAGGAATTGTTAAGTGATGGAGAAAAATTCGAAGATATATGTAGCAGGCCATCGTGGAATGGTGGGAAGTGCTATCGTGCGTGAGTTGCAGCGCCAAGGGTACACGAATATCATTACTCGAACGCATAAAGAACTGGACTTGTGTCGGCAAGAGGCTGTGGAGGCTTTCTTTGAGGCAGAGAAACCCGAGTATGTGTTTCTGGCAGCAGCCAAAGTAGGCGGCATTATCGCCAATGAGCGACATCTGGCGGATTTCATGTACGATAACATGATTCTTGAGATGAACGTCATTCATGCGGCGTGGAAGAACGGCGTCAAGAAACTGGAGTTCTTGGGCTCCAGCTGTATCTATCCGCGTATGGCACCGCAACCCATGCAGGAGAGTTGCCTTCTGACCGGTGAACTGGAGAAAACGAACGAAGCGTATGCGCTGGCGAAGATCAGCGGACTCAAATATTGCGAGTTTCTCAACCGCCAATATGGCACGGATTATATCTCTGTCATGCCTACTAACTTATATGGTCCGAATGATAACTATCATCCTGAGCACAGCCACGTGTTGCCGGCGCTCATCCGTCGTTTCCATGAAGCGAAAATGAGCGGCGCCAAGAGTGTGACCTGTTGGGGCACGGGTAGTCCGCTGCGTGAGTTCCTCTACGTGGATGATTTGGCGAACCTGTGTGTATTCCTGATGAATAACTATTCGGGCAACGAGACGGTGAATGCCGGTACAGGCAAAGAACTGACGATCAAGGCGCTGACAGAGTTGGTGGCGAAGATCGTAGGTTACGAAGGTGAGATCCTTTGGGATCCTACTCGTCCTGATGGCACGCCGCGCAAACTGCTGGATGTCAGCAAAGCAACGGCATTAGGTTGGACTTATAAAACCGAATTGGAAGAGGGTATTGCACTCGCATACAAAGATTTTCTGGAGAACCCGATGCGGGCGGAGAGATAATGAAAGATTTTAGTCTGGACATATATCGAGAACTGCTGGAGACCTTGCAAGCCAAGGGCTACGAACTCATCACGTACGCGGATTATTGTCATGGTGTAAGGCCGGAGAAATTCGTCATATTACGCCATGATGTAGATGCGCGGCCGTTGAACAGCGTGCGAGTAGCACAAGTGGAGCATTCGCTGGGTATCAAAGCGACCTATTATTTCCGTGTTGGGAAGAACAGCAATATCCCTGATGTGATTCGTACGATCGTCAAACTGGGGCACGAGATAGGCTATCACTATGAGGATATTTCGGAGTGCAAGGGAGATATTGAGGCTGCATGGAGTCATTTTAAGACATGGCTGCGCTATTTCCGCACCTATTATCCGGTGGAGACGATCTGTATGCATGGTGCACCTACAAGCAAGTGGGATAATAAAGACCTGTGGAAAAAATACAGCTATAAGTCACAAGGTGTGATCGGAGAGCCGTATTTTGATACGGACTTCAGCGATGTGCTGTATCTGACGGATACCGGACGATGCTGGGACGGGTACAAAGTGTCTGTGCGTGATAAGATTCCGCGCTATCAGGACGAATGGATTGAGAAAGGCCTTGTATGGCACAATACGCGCCAACTGCTTATGGCGATTGAGGAAGAGAATTTCCCGAATCACGTGATGATCACAACGCACCCGCAGCGCTGGACGAATAACCGCAAGTCCTGGTATGAGGAACTGATCAGCCAGGCGCTGAAAAATATGGTGAAAAGGATGGTAATCATGAAGTATGCCTCCGACAAAGTGGAATGAAATAATGAATATATAGCAAAGCAATGAATAAACCTTTGAATTTTGGATTGATCGGTGCTGCGGGTTATATTGCTCCGCGACATAT
>JAFXYK010000067.1 GCA_017541805.1 Paludibacteraceae bacterium | reverse complement strand
TATTAAATATCGCGCGTACGCATGGAATCATCCTCGGCGGACATGACTATCGCATCTTACGGGTCACACTCTCTGAGGCTTCGGATTATGAAGAGACGATAGTCTGGTCCGGCCCGGCGGTGACGATGAAAGCCGACTGGTCTGTCTCGGCGGAGATCCCCGGACGATGCTTCGAGAGCCTGCAAGAGGGGGACGGCTTGCGCCTTCATGTCAGCAAGGTTCAAGAGGGAGCAGCTGCCAAACTGATGGATTTTACATGGAATGCCCTCGCTCCGTCTGTAGACGGCATGCCGGTAGGAGAGGACGGAGTCACGTGGTTTGTATATGACCGCGCACCGCTCTTGAAACTGCAACTGGCGGGCTACGGTTCGCAGACCGCTATGCGGGTGGGCGGCAAAGGTTACCGGTTGGAGAAGATCGGTATTGTCCGTCAGACGGGCGAGGTGAGCGAAGATCTCACGGATGTTCAGCGCGCACCGCGCGAATACCAATTGCAGCCCGGCGAACTCTTCCGCGGCGAGAAAGCCTTCCCAACCGACTGGAGCGGCAACTTGACGCTGACCGCTGCACCGTTCCAGCAGAGCACGGAGAACGATGTGCTCGTTATTTCCTACACATTGGACCAAACCGCAGTGGCATCCGGCACTAAAGCGCAACTGTCCATCCGAAACTCACGTTGGCAGGAGATAACAGGAGCCGCAGAACCTGTCTGGTATCCGTTAGACGGAACCGATGTGGTCTATATGTTTGACCCCGTGGCGCTGGATCAGGTCAAGACCCGCGGACTCATCCTCACCGGAGTGGGATTTACTTTAACCAGAATAGAACTAATATCCGCTCAATAATATGAAAAACAACTCCTTCGTACATCGTACAGGGCTCCTTCGTACAGCCTTTGTCCTTTGTACTTTGTCCCTTAGTACCTTATTAACGGCCCAGACCACCGTCACCGGTTTGGTCATGGACGGGACGAACAATGAGACCGCCATTGGAGCCTCTATCATCGTGCCGGGTACTACGGTAGGTACGGTCACGGATTTTGACGGCCGGTTCACAATCGAAGTGCCGGACGGCAAGTTCATCCTCCAGATTTCCATGGTGGGTTATAAGACCCAAGTGGTGAATATCAAAGGCAAGACCTCGGTGGAAGTGACGCTTATGGAGGATGCCCATGTAATGGACGAAGTGGTGGTTGTCGGCTATGGCGTGATGAAGAAACGCGACCTCTCCGGTTCGGTCAGCCAAATCAAATCCGAGGATATCATGTCCGGTGGTCAAATGAATGTGGCTAATAGTCTGGAGGGAAAGATCGCCGGTGTGGATGTGAAAGCATCCGACGGAGCTCCGGGATCTGGAGTGAGTATAACTGTCCGTGGTGCCAACTCGTTCACTACTTCCTCGCAGCCGCTCTATATCGTGGACGGTATTCCTTTCGGTACCGACCCCAACGGCGTGCCCTCTTCCGGAGCCAACGACGGGCAGAATACTTCGCAGAACCCCCTCTCGATGATCAATCCCAACGACATTGAGAAGATTGAGGTGCTCAAGGACGCTTCGGCTACCGCTATCTACGGTTCGCGTGCATCGAACGGTGTCATCCTTATTACCACCAAGAAAGGTAAATCCGGTCAGAAACTGAAAGTTTCTTATGACGGTAACGTTAGCTTCGGATCCGTGCTCAAGCACCTCCAGGTCTTCACGGGTGACGAGCTGCGTGCGTATGCAACCGGTGCCGGCCAGTCGGCATTGTCGAATGCATACCTCATGAACGACAACGTAGACTGGTTCAACCAGATCTATCGTACTGCTATCTCTACGGACCATAACGTTTCCCTCACCGGTGGTGTGAAGACGAAAGTGATGGACATGCCTTATCGTGCATCGATAGGTTATACCCTTAACAACGGTGCTGTGAAGAACTCGCAAATGCAGCGTGTTACTGCTTCTTTGAACCTCAACCCCTCATTCCTGGATAATCACCTGATTTTCAACATGAATGCAAAGGGTATGTATATCTACAACAGCTATGAGCCGGGTATCGCAGGTTCGTACTTGGATAAAGATCCTACGCAGCCGATTTACTCGACCGGTGACTTGACCAATATCGATGGTCAGCCGATCCTCGCCGGTGAAGCGAATGGCAAATCTTACTACGTCACCAAGCAGGAATTGGATGAGCACTGGGACGGCTTCTTCCAGCCGCTCGGCACTTCCACTTCGGAACTTGGCCCGTACGATGATCCTAACTGGATGTACAGCTTGAAATCCGGTGCTAACCCGCTGGCTCAGCTCAAGCATCAATCGAATACCTCGCAGGCCGGTCAGTTTGTAGGTAACCTGGACGCTACCTATAAGGTACATGGCCTCGAAGACCTCGTTCTTCATGCTAACTTCGGTGCAGACTACTCCTTCGCAAAACAGGTGAATGTGAATAATCCGCTGGGTACCGCCAGCCACTATACCGGTTGGAACGGCTATACGCAGAAGATGAAATATAACCTCCAGTTTAACTGCTACGCGCAGTACGGACATGATTGGGAGAAGGAGCAACAGCACTTCGATATTATGGCCGGTTATGAGTGGCAACACTTCTATAACGAAGCTAAATGGGAAGGTAGCGGTACATACCCGCTGACCTATCAGGGTTCGTCGGGCGTTCCCGGTGGTCCTGCTTATCCTTCTGTAGGACAAGGCAAGGGTGAGAACTACCTCGTTTCCTTCTTCGGTCGTGTAAACTGGATCGGATGGAACCAAGTGATGGTAACCGCTACTGTCCGTGGTGACGGTTCGAGCCGTTTCGCCAAAGATCACCGCTGGGGTGTGTTCCCCTCTGTGGCACTCGGTTGGAAGATCAAAGAGACCTTCATGAAAGATGTACACTGGCTCAATGACCTCAAGCTCCGTCTCGGTTATGGTATCACCGGTCAACAGGATGGTAGTGCTATCGGTGACTACTCTTACATGCCGACCTACACCCAAACGACGGGTCATACCTCGTACTATCCGGTTGGTGGTACCAACTACGCTACCGAGGATTCGGAAACCAATATCGTGGATCGGGTAGTTGATGCGAATGGAAATACCCTTTATATCTCCGATCGTCCGAATGCATTCAACCCCAACTTGACTTGGGAGAAGACCACTACCTACAACGTAGGTATTGACTTCGCATTCCTCAATAACCGTATCTCCGGTTCTCTCGACTATTATTTCCGTAATACGACCGACCTGCTCAACAACACCATCGTGCCGATGGGAACGAACTTCCGCAAGCGCGTGATGACCAACGTAGGCTCGCTCCAGAACCAAGGTCTTGAGTTCATGATCAACGCAGTCATCCTGGACTACGGTAAGAAATTCAAATGGGATCTCAGTTACAACGTAACCTGGAACCAGAATAAGATCACCAAGATCAACGGTGAAGCTTCTATGATTGAAGGTTGGGGTTACGGTGGAGAAGGTCTCGGCGGTAAGAACATTACGAAATTCGCTATCGGATATGCTACCAACACCTTCTATCTCTATGAAGCGCGCAAGGGTACGCGTGACGATGGCACGCAATACTGGTATATCGTAGATCAGCAAGCTGAAGGCGAAGAGGGCTACGGTAAGATCGATGAGCAGGATAAGGTGTTCAAACATAGCCCTGTAGCACCGGTTACCATGGGTCTCCAAACGAAGTTCCAGTTCTATAACTTCGACCTTGGTATCTCCTTCCGTGCGAACATCGGTAACTACGTATTCAATAACGTCATTTCTACACGTCTTCAGAATGTGCCCATCGGCCAGTTGTCGCGTGGTGGCTATTATACCAACCTGCCGGTGGATGTATTCAATACCTATTACGCAGACGGCTACAACAGAACGATTTGGGATGCTGAAGGCAAGACTATCATCAGTTCGGCTGACGCAAGTATTACCGATCGCTTCTTGGAGAACGCTTCGTTCCTCCGCTGCGATAACATCACGCTCGGTTATTCCTTCACGAAGAATAAGATCTCGGGCCGTGCTTTCTGTACCGTTTCGAACCCGTTCGTGATCACCAAGTATACCGGACTTGATCCTGAAGTTGGTTTAGGTGGTGTGGATAACTCCATCTACCCGCGTTCGATGACTACGGTATTGGGTATTAATCTCCAATTCTGATAACTGAAAAACTGAAATCTGCAATAATCGTGCCCCTTGTGGGCTAAGAAAACTTTATATATTATGAAAAGTTTATTGAAATATGTAGCTCTGGTATGTGTGGCAGTAGGAATGGCTTCCTGCGTGCAAGACCTTAATACCACTCCTATTGATCCGAACTCGTCCACATCCTTCAATGCGGATCGTATGTTCACCAAGTGCTATTCCTGTATGGCAGTCATTGGTCAATCCGATCCGGGTAGTGACTCTGATGTGGAAGACATGGATGCCGGTATGTCCGGTTTCTATCGTACCATTTGGTATTGTAATGATCTGACGACGGATGAGGCTTTCTGGATCTGGGATGATGATGAGTCTCGTGGTCTTCCGACGACCAACTGGACCGGTTCCAGCGGTATGATCAAAGGTATTTATACCCGCTTGAACCTCAATATCAAGTACTGCAACCACTATCTGACTTATGGTCCGACAGAGACGGATGAGGATAAATACCGTATGGCTGAGGTACGCTGGATCCGCGCGTTCCACTATTACTACCTCATGGACCTCTTCCTCTATGCGCCGTTCGTAACGACCGAGTCGAATGAATATCCGCACTATGTTCCTCGTCATGAGTTATATAAGTGGCTGGTTAGTGAGTTGAAGGACCTGGAGGTAGAACTGCCGGCTGAGCGTCTGCAACCTTACCGTGTAGGTAAAGCAGCTGCGCAACTCCTCTTGGCGCGTGTTTACCTCAATGCAGATGTGTATAACAAATACAACCCGGATTGGACGACAGGCAACACCTGGAGAAAGGCTTATGACGCAGCTACTGCGCTGATCAACGATAACCCGCAGCACTCGCTCGTAACGACTTCGGTCACTACGGACTCCGGCTTTGTATACACAGCTTATCAGCAGCTCTTCATGGGTGACAACGATCGTCCGGAGATCATGAAGGAAGCTATCTTCCAGATCTATCAGGATGGTCTCTATACCCAGAGCCACGCCGGTGGTAACTTCTTGGTTGCCGGTCCGCGTTACGGCGGTATGAATGCGTGGGGAATCGAGGCAGAGTGGCATGCGCTCCGTACGTCCCCGACCATGGTGGACATGTTCCTCAAACCGCTGAAGATGGATCGTACTACCGCAGAGGCGCTGATCTATGACGAATATGAAATGCCTAACCAACTGGGTGATGACCGTGCTATCTTCTGCTCTTATGGTATGAATACGCCTAAGAAATCCAATTTCACCTTAACGGGCGATATGCAAATGGGTGCGGATGAGAACATCTATAGCTCATGGGCAGGTCTGAAGTTCACCGGTGTATATTCGATTGCATCCCTTCCGAAGCTCTCGCCGCGTCGTAGCAAAGACTGGGCAGATACCGATATCCCGATGCTTCGTTTGGCAGAGGCGTATATGATCCAGGCAGAGGCGCTCTTCCGTCTGGGAGACAAGAGCGGTGCGCTCGCTATCATTAATAATACCATCCGTGCACGTGCGAACGCAGCTCCGCTGCTGGCGCTGGATGAAGACGGATTGCTCGATGAGTGGAGCCGCGAGTTCTGGTTCGAGGGAAGACGTCGTATTGACCTGATCCGTTTCGGACGTTTCTTCGGTGCCGCTGCTGAAGCGTATCGTTACCACTGGGAAGGACGTATGGGTAAACCGGATATGCCGCCCGCTGTCAATAGCCCGTTCTTCGTTTCCGGTACTCCTGAGTACATGAACTGGTTCCCGATTCCCGATGAGGATAAACGCTCTAACCCGAACTTCAAGACGGACGTAGAGAATGATTCACAAAATCAGTTCGCTTCGCAGGGCGGTGATGGCTATGTATATTAATATTTAGAAGATAAACATCGAGATATCGACGTGTCGAGAAATCGATTTATCGAAAATAATTCAACAACTTAATTAACATTATTAACCAAAACAAAACAAATTATGCGTAAAATTTATGCTTTTTTGGCAGCTGCGCTGATGAGTGTTAGCGTATTTGCTGCAAAGGACGTAGTTCCGTCTGACGCTGTCCTCGCTGATTACTACGAGCAGGGTAATGTATGCGTTTGTATCTATGTTCCTGGTGACATGGCTTGCAATGACATCATTTTAGTCGGATCTTTCCACAAAGAAGGAACTAGCTGGATTACTTCTCCGGTTTCTGATCTGCCTCATTTTGAACCGGTTGAGGGCTATGACGGTTGGTATGTAGCTTCTTTTGAGCCCGAAGCTGAGCCGGATGCTGAAAAGGGTATGCAGGCTAAGCCGGTTATGTTGGACGTAGATGGTAACTTCAACTGGGAGTACCAAGTAGGTGAAGCTACTATTATCCGCGGTAGTGTACAAAAAGTTGCTGGTTTTTCTGGTGAGATCGACCTCATCAACTACGGCGCTGACGCTCCGAATGTATTCACTGTGGACACTTGGAAGCAGAACCCCTGTACCGCTACCTACCACAACTACACCATTACCGTTGTTAGCGATGGTTGCGGTGGTTATGTAGTTCCGTTCATCATTGGTGCTATGAACGGTTGGACCTTTGAACAAATGCAGCTGGATGTTGCTAAGTCGCAGGCGAATGGTGTTCCTACTTACTATTACAGCAAGAAGATGGCTGAGGGTACTCCGTATCAGATCGCTAGCGGTTTGATGGATAATCAAGGTGTCGTTCCGGCAGAAGGCGACAGTGCTGTGGGTTGGAAGGATATTGCTTACATGCAGAAACTCGTTGACGATGTTTGGGCTCGTATCCCGGGTGAGCAAGGTGACAACCAGCTGACCCACGAGAACGCTGAGATCGTTTGGGATCTCCGCGTTGATACGCTCCGTTGGGCTCGTTGCGCTCCTGCTGAGCCGAAAGAGTATGTTGTAGCATACTTCAACCTCCCGACAGCTGGTTGTCCGGAGTCTGTTGAGATCATTGGTAACTTCGATGATTGGCAGGGTACCGTTATGGAGAAACTGAATACCGGATGGTATTTCGTAGAGCTCGAGGCTGGTGCTTCGCAGTGCTTCAAGTTCCGTACAGCTGGTCTGTGGCCGGATGCAGGTGGATCGGAGATCTTGGTTTATGACTCTGCAAACGACGAGTGGAAGACCATCGCTGACAACCAATATGTATTCGGTCAACTCTGGCAGGATGACTCTTACAAGGGCACTCCTTGCAAGTGGATCGAGCTTGACATGAGCGATGCGAACATGTTCAAGTGGAGTGCAGCTGAGGAAGGTATCGAGAACGTTGTTCTGACCGAGAAGGCTCAGAAGGTTGTTGTTGACGGTGTTATCTACATCGTTCGTGACAACAAGATGTTCAACCTCCAGGGTGCACAAGTTCGTTAATCAACGACTTACACACAAAAGAATAGGGACGCTTCGGCGCCCCTATTTTCTTTATCTTTTTTTATCTCCCGGAGGGTATTTATTTCTATTTATTTGCTAACATAAATTTACCCTTCGTTCCTTTCCGAATGATAAACGTACATTGTCCGGCGAAGGCATGCATCTTCGGTTCGACGAAGCTGTCCAAACAAGCGGCATCGCCGTTAGCAGCGGCTACGAATCCGTCACCCTTATACGTGACCAGGTTATCTGCAAACGGACAAAGGTTACCGTGCTGATCCACCACCTTGATCGTATAATAGAGCAGCTCTTCGGGATGCTCGCTGTCGTTGGCGCAGGTGATCTCCAGATGATGCGGCTTGCCGGCCGTCTTGATCGTCTCTTTGGCTACGGCTTTGCCGTCTGCATCATACGCCACCACTTCGATCTTACCTTTCTTATAAGGCACATCGAACCACATCAGTCGATAGCGCGGCAGCAACTCAGGTCGCGGTGCTGAACCCCATTCGGGTATGGTGAACTCACCTACTTTCGGCATCGCGCTTACACCTTCGATCGTCTCGCCTTTCGCCAGGCGCGCCGTCTCTTCGGCGGTCGCAAAACGTAACTTACCGTAGCTCTTGCCGTTCACGAACAACTCGGCACTCGGGTAACTCGTATAGCAGAACACCGGCACTTTGTCGCCTTTCTTCCAGTTCCAGTGCGGCAGCACATGCAGCGTTGCCTCGGTCTCGTTCCACTGGCTGCGGTAGAGCCAGTAGCGGTCCTTGGGCAGCGAAGCCAGGTCAATAATCCCGAAATAACTGCCATGACTCGGCCAAGCATCGGTGTCGTACGGAGAGGGTTCACCGAGGTAGTCAAATCCCGTCCAAACGAACTGACCTAAGGTCCAGTCATAATCGTCCTGTAGCTGAAAATCCTGCTCCGGCAGGCCTGACCAAGGACAGTATTCTACGTCATAGCCGCTGCTCTGATGGTCGGCGTACATCGCGAAGTCTTTCAGTATCGCAGGGATCTTATACACGCCGCGGCTGGAGACGGTAGAAGCAGTCTCAGAACCTAAAATCATCTTCTGCGGCAGGTTTTCATACGCCTCCTCGTACCGACTGGTGCGGTAGTTGAAGCCCGGCAGTTCGACAGCTGCGCCGAAACCGTTGTGAATGACGTACATCGCCTGATCCATGCCGTTCGTCACCGGTCGGGTAGGATCTAACTGATGGAAGAGGTCCTGCAGCATCGTCACGATCTGAATACCGTCCGGCAGCACTTGGTTCCACACCTCATTGCCGCTACTCCATAGCATCACGCTCGCGTTATTGCGGTAGTGCTTCACCATATTCGTGATGTCGGCGCGCCACCAGTCGTTGAACTCCTTGTTATAGTCATTGTCCGTCTTGCCCCAGTTCCAAACGTCGAACGGCTCGATCATCATCATCAGTCCCATCTCATCGCACAGCTGCACCAGTTCGGGTGCGGGCATGTTATGACTCGTGCGGATGGCGTCGCAACCCATATTCTTGAGCATCGACAGCTGATGGCGAAGGGCATCGACATGAACGGCGGCACCCAGCGGGCCAAGGTCGTGATGCAGACACACACCTTTGAACTTACGCGTCTGGCCGTTTAACTGAAAACCATGCTCCGGCGTGTAGCTCACGCTGCGAATACCAAAGACGGTCTCTTTCTCGTCTAAGATCGTTTCACCTCTCATCACGCGCGAACGCGCGGTGTATAGGTTCGGCGTCTCCGGGCTCCACAGCTGCGGATTCATCACATCCGCTACACCCTGCTGCCCTTCCACGGTAGCTATGACCTGACCGTCGAATAGTATATCAGTCTGTACTCTGTAATCTGTATTCTGTACTCCTATCGGCTCCACGCCGTCCTGCAGCTCCACGGCTACCGTCACCTGCGCGAACTCTTTGCTTACCTTGGGCGTACGGATCAGCACACCGAAGGTAGGAATATGTATCGGATCGGTCTCTACCAGGTGCACGTTACGGTATAGACCTGCACCCGGATACCAGCGGCTCTGCTGCGGTTTGTTCTCCAGGAACACATCGATATCCACGCTGTCGCCGGTGATGAGGTGGGGTAGGATATAGCAGTCGAAGGTGTTATAACCGTACGGCCAATAGACCATCTCTTCGCCGTTGACGTACACGTCGGCATGCGACATCGCGCCGTCGAAGACGAGCGTGTAGAACCGGTCTTTCTTCACCGCCACGCGGGTCTTATAGTGCCCTTTTCCCATCCATGGCAGACCACCGCTACGGCCTGTCTTCCATGTCGGCTCGTTCTCGCCGTTCTGCACGACGATCACTTCCTGCAGGTCGTTCGCGCGGTCAAAAGGACCACTGATCGCCCAGTCATGCGGCACTTGCACGGTGTGCCAGGTGGTATCTACATCCGGCATCTGTGGACTCGGCTCCTGCCGGAACTGCCAGGTACTCAATAGCGTACTGGCCGCCAATAAAAGAGGTAGCATATAAATCTAAAATGTAAAATTTCAAATGTCAAATATCAGATTTCAAAGAAATCTGTACTCGGTTACTTCATCCAACTTCTCTCCGGGGAGGAGCACAACGTTCGGGAAATCATCGTGATGCACACTGTCCGGCCAAGCCTGTGCCTCCAGACATACGGCATGCTGGATATCATACATCGTACCGCTCTTGCCTTCGTTCTGCTCGATCCAGTTACCGGTATAGACCTGCAGACCCTTCATCGTCGTCCAGCACTCCATCGTGCGTCCGTCGGCCTGCAGCGTACATGCGTGCCGCAACTCTTTCGGTGCATCGCCGTCGCACAGGCACCAGTTATTGTCTATACCGCGCCAGGCAGCAAAGAACGGATCGTTCATACGGTCGCCCAGACGTGTCGGGGTTCTAAAGTCCATGGGTGTACCATCTACGGACTTGATCTCACCTGTCGGACAGGTGAATTCATCAAACGGCGTGTATCGGTCGGCATTGACCTGCAGCACGTGCTCATCCACGCGGCCGCTCGCTTCGCCGGCTAAGTTGAAATACGCATGGTTGGTGAAGGCCGCTAAGGTCGGCTTGTCCGTCTTGGCTTCGTAGTGAATGACGAGGCGGTTATCTTTCGTCGCCGTATAGGTCACCCAGAGATCCAAGTTACCCGGATAACCTTCTTCGCCGTCTTTGGAGCGATAGTGTAAGGTGATCTCAAACGGACTCTGCGCGGTCACATCCCATATCTTCGCGTTGAAGCCTTCGAGTCCGCCGTGCAGACTATTCGGACCGTTGTTAATGGGGAGTTTGTAAACTTTCGACTCTCCACTTTCATCTTTCAACTCAAAGACACCGTCTTTGACACGATTCGCCACGCGCCCGCATATCGCGTTAAAATAGGTCTCTTTCGTGCGCCATTCTTCGGCGGTCTTGAAACCCAACACGATGTCCTTCTCTTCACCTTTGCGGTTCGCTACCAGCAGCTTCGTGATCTTTGCGCCGAGGTTCGATATCTCTACCTTCAGTCCTCCGCTGCTCTTGATCGTATAAAAATGAATGCCTTTCATTTTTCAATTTTCAATTACTCGAGTCGCATTACTCCATCTCCGATTTCGGCAACGTAGAAGTCAGCCTTCAGGCCGGTCTTCGCCTCATACTCCTTGCCTACAAACGCCTTGAACTCCTCGATGGCTTCGTCCTTGACGAGGCTGACGGTGCAGCCACCGAAACCGCCACCGGTCATACGGCTACCGAGCACACCCGGTACCTGCCAAGCCGCTTCGGCTAAGGTATCCAGTTCCTTGCCGGTCACTTCATAGTCGTCGCGCAGACTCACGTGCGAAGCCGTCATCAGTTCGCCGAAGTAAGCGATCTCACCTTTCTTCAGGGCCTCTACGGCAGCAGCCGTGCGAGCTACCTCACCAACCACGTGGCGCGCACGTTTCTTAGCGATCGGATCGGTGATAGCGCCTTCCACTTCCCGCCAGTCTTCCGGCGTCAGTTCAGCGAGGAACTTGATCGGTTTCACTTTGCTGATCTGCTCTACGGCTGTCTTGCATTGACGAACACGGTCATTATATGCGCCGCTGTCCAGGTGGTGCGGACTATGGGTATTGGTGATCACCACTTTGATGCCCTCCAGCTTCACCGGCACGTGCTCGAACTCCAGCGTGTTGCAGTTGAGGTGAATCGCATGATCTTTCTTGCCCTGCGCCGAAGCGAACTGGTCCATCACGCCGCACATCACGCCTGCGTACTCGTGCTCGCAAGCCTGACCGATGAGCGCCAACTCCGTGCGGTATTTCTTGTCGTCCGCGTCCTGCCAGCCCATCAGCTCCGTGAACGCACGGGCCGTCACTACCTCCATGGCAGCACTGCTGCTCAAGCCTGCACCCGCCGGCACATTGCCGTAGTACAGCAGGTCATAACCGCTCTGTAACTTCGCTTCGGGGTGACGCTGTGCCGTGATGGCGATGCAGCCTAAGGCGTAGTTACACCAAGCGCGATCTGCCTGCGGAGCAATAGCGTCGATAGCAATCTCGTATTTCTGCGGCATGTTCATCGACTGAAAACGCAGCACCTTGTCGTTGTTCTTCGCGATCAGCAGCCATGCGCCGAAACTGAGGGCACAGGGGAATACTGCACCGCCGTTATAGTCGGTATGCTCTCCGATTAAGTTCACGCGCCCTGGGGCAAAATACATTTTCTCGGCTTGCTTGCCGTACGCTTGCTCGAAAGCAGCTTTCATCTCTTGTGTTGTCATATGATAGGATTTTTTGTTTTGCCTGATTAAGGATAAATTCGGTGCAAATATACAAAAAAAATCGCATTTATACAAGCAAAAAACACTTTTTTGTCAAAAAAAATGAAATTATTGTTGCGTATTTCGGAAAAAAGTTGTAACTTTGTGCCAAATTTTAAAAATCTAGTACTATGTTGTTGGCAATTTCTCATGATTTGGAATTTACGCTGATGGCGTTGATGTTCGTCCTTATCGGACTGATGTTGGTATCTTTCTTCCTCGTTTGGCATTGGTTTGATGCCTCGGATCGGTTGAAAGTAGTACGTGAGGTGACTCGTGAGCAGACGATGCACGAGATCCATCATTCGCATAACCGCTGCCGTATCTTATTGGGTGTCGGTCTGCTGTTGGCGCTGTGTTATATTCCTATTCCGTTTGTGCTCGATCGCTATTACAACACCCTGGTCTATCCGGGCGTAGTGATCCTTGCGGATACATTGATTCTGGTGGCGCTGCGTCTCAAGGTACGTGATGCGATTGCGGACATCGATGAGTATGTGAACGCGAATGAGGAGCATGTGCGTGAGGCTATTGCGGAGGTGAAGCGTGTGCGCGACGAGTGGCGTAAAGAGGCGGCTGTGCTCAACCCGCAGGCGAAGGCGCAGATCGCAGAGACGATGGGAGATAATTATGATGTATGGTACCAGCATGATATCCTGCTCGGCCGCAATGTGCTAGCGAACGTAGAAGCTGGTCTGCTCTATGCGCAAGGTGTGGTCATCCCGTTTGCGGAGATCATGGAGGTGCGCAAAGGACGTCGTGACCTCAAGCTCGTGACGAACAACAGTATGCATCCGTTCATCACGATTGACTTCGGCGCTCTGCCGATCAACCCCGAGACAGGAAACAAATACCTGGATGAGATAGCAGATAAGATTGAAGCGATCCTACCATAAAAAAAAAGAGGCACGTGCCTCTTTTTTTTGTCAATAACTCTCTTCCGCGTTCGGAAAACTGCTGTCCTTCACAGCCGCAATATACTCGCTTGCGGCGCCCTTGACGGTCTCTGCCAGCTTCGCAAAATGGCGCAGGAACTTGGGTTTGAACCCTTGGTTGAGACCTAACATATCGTGCAGCACCAGCACCTGTCCGTCGCACCCGTTGCCGGCACCGATACCGATCACGGGGCAGGAGACGGCTTTGGTCACCTGTGCCGCCAACACAGCAGGAATCTTCTCCAGTACGATAGAGAAACAGCCGGCCTCGTCCAGCAACTTCGCGTCGTGCAGCAGCTTCGCTGCTTCGGCTTCCTCTTTGGCGCGCAGACCGTAGCCGCCGAACTGGTTCACGCTCTGCGGCGTGAGGCCTAAGTGACCCATCACGGGTACACCGGATTGTATCATATGACGGATAGCCGGCAAGATCTCCTCACCGCCTTCTAACTTCACCGCATCGCAACCGCTCTCTTTGAGGATCTTGATCGCATTGCGTACCGCCTCTTCTTCGCTGATCTGATAACTGCCGAACGGCATGTCGCATACCACAAGCGCATGTTGCGCCGCGCGCACCACACCCTTGGTGAGGAAGATCATCTCATCTACCGTGATAGGCAGCGTGGTCTGATTACCGCATACGACGTTGCTCGCGCTGTCGCCTACCAGCAGGATGTCGATACCGGCTTCATCCACCAGCGAGGCCAGCGTGAAGTCATAACTCGTTAACATGGCTACTTTCTCGCCATTCGCCTTCATCTGACGCAGCTTCGCTGTCGTCATTCGGCTATTCTGTACATGAACGGACATATAAATATAAAATTTCAAATTTCAAATATCATTTCTTTAGAATGATGTAAATGATCACGGGTGCACCGAGGATAGCACTCACGGTCATGATCGGCAGCGGATGGATGAACAGCGAGCATATCACATCGCATACCAGCAGCAGACAGGCTCCTATCAGCGCGCACGCCGGTAGCGTCACGCGGTGGTTAGACGTGCGAAAGATACCTCGTGCTATATGCGGTACGGCTACGCCGATGAACGCTATCGGACCGCAGAAAGCGGTGATGCCGCCGGCTAACAGACCGGTCGCTAACACGATGAACAGTCGCGTACGTCCCACATGGATACCTAAACCCCGCGCATAGTCTTCGCCAAGCAGCAGACCGTTCAGCGGCTTCAGCGCTAGCAGCACGAACAGCGTGCCGAGCAGTAAGATAGGGATGAGTAACTGCATGTCTTCCCATCCCACACCGGATAACGAACCCAGCGTCCAGACGATGAACAGCTTCAGCGCGTCGGGGTTAGCGAACTGCTGCAGCACGCTCACCAGTGCACCGGCTATCGCGCCGAACATCATACCGATGATGAGCAGACTGACGTTGTTCTGCACCCTTTTGCTCACCGCCAGCACCAGCAGCAGCACCATACTCGCGCCGATACAGGCGGCGATGGGGAGCATATAACGGATGCTGACCGCCGTCAGCTGTAAGCTCCACATCGTCAGGATAGCGACGCCTAATGACGCACCGGAACTGACGCCTAAGGTGTACGGACCGGCCAAGGGGTTGCGAAACAGCGTCTGCATCATCAGACCCGCCACGGAGAGCGCAGCACCCGCCATGATGGCTGTGATGGCTTTCGGCAGACGGATCTCATGCAATATCTTCCAGTCTATCTCCGGCATCTCGCCCAACGGCCACATCCAGTCGCTGCCGCCGCGGCATATATCCAGACCGAAGAGCAGCACCAACGCCACTCCCAGCACACCGAATATGATCCCGTTTCGATTCATCCGTCCAAAATGCCTGCAAAATTACTGCTTTTTTTTCAATTGTGCAAATAAATGGGGATAAAAAAACACACGCGTGGTTTCACAATCACGCGCATGCTCCGATTCCATCTCAGGAATCATCTACTTACTCACTATTAACGTTATTGAACAATAACGTCTACTTATGAAAAAATCTTTATTTGTATAGATATCTCTTGATCGAGCGTTTCGGGGTCTTCTCGAACTCCGAAGCGACGAGTTCAATTGCACTGATCTGGCTGTATGCCGGCAGGTTCTTGTTAGCCGCGATGCGGTTCTCCTCCATCTGCTCGGTGATGGTCTTATTGCCCAGCAGTTTCTTTCCTTCATTGGAGGTATCCGGGTAGACGAGCGCAACGAGTTTCTTATCGCGATCAACGACGATGGACTCTACGACGCAGGGCAGGGAGTTGAGTTTATCCTCCAGTTCCTCGGGGTAGATATTCTGTCCGGACGCGCCGAGGATCATGTTCTTCGAACGGCCATGGATGAAAAGGTTACCTTCTTTATCGAGCACGCCGAGGTCACCGGTGCGCATCCATCCGTCTTCGGTGAAGGCGGCTTTGGTTGCTTCTTCATTCTTATAATAACCCATCATGACGTTGATACCTTTGACTTGGATCTCTCCGTCTTTATGGATAGGATCTTCGGAGTCGATACGTACGCGGCATTGCTCCAGACCCTTACCGCAGCTATGGAACTTATAGCGATACCAGTCTTCATAACTGATGAGCGGTGCGCACTCAGTCATACCGTAGCCGACGCAGTACTGATACTTGATGTCATGCAGCACTTGCTCCACTTCGCCATTGAGGGCCGCACCACCGATGATGAGAAAACGTAAGTTACCGCCGAAGGTCTTATCCAGTCCCTCTTTGACTTTCTTACGGATGATGGTATTGAGCAGCGGGGTCTTCCATAGGATACGCGCCATCGGGCTACTGATCTTCGGCAGCACACCTTTCTTAATGATCTTCTCCACTACCAAAGGCACGGTAAGGATCATGAAGGGCTTCACGTGCGCAAAGGCTTTCATGAGGACCGTAGGCGTAGGCGCCTGAGTGAGGAAATAGACCTCGGCTCCGTCGCATACCTGATAGAGGAACTCGAACATCAGACCGAACATATGGGCGATGGGCAGCATCGACAGCACTTTGTCGCCCGGACGGTGCGGAATACGGTGGTTCGCAAAATCGACGTTGCCGGAGAGGTTGAGATGCGTTAGCATCACACCCTTCGGGTTGCCGGTGGAGCCGGAGGTGTAGTTGATTACCGCCAGTTCATTGAGGTTATTATCCGGATAATGAACGTCCTCTTTCGTTACGCCGTTCGGATAGGCCTTGGCGAAAGCAGCGTCTACTCCCTCATAGGCTTTGCGGAACTTAGCCTCCGCTTCCACGATGCTCCAGTCATCCATGAAGATGGTGGCTTTGAGGCCCTTCATCTGCGTGGCATCAATCTTCTTCTTCACGTTCGGACCAACATAGAGCAGCACGGCTTCGGAGTGATCAACGAGCGAGTAGATACCGTCCGCCGTGAAGTCCGGCAGGATACTTACCACTACGGCTCTGTAGCTCGTAGCCGCGAGGAAGAGCAGTCCCCAGTTAGCGCAGTTACGTCCGGCAAGTGCAATCTTGTCACCCTCTTTCACACCGCACTCGCGCCAGGTGGTGTGCAACTTAGCGATTTCTGCCGCCAATTGCGCATAGGTGTAGCTGTGCTCACCGTCATAATCCGCCATCGACAGGCAATCCCAACGATTGCGCATCGTGCGCTGGAGTGAAGTTAAATAGTGTTCCGTATTCATATCTGTAAACCTTGTTTTCTTATTTGTGAGTCAAATTCGCTGCAAAGATACTATATTATTTTCGAATAATCGTTCGAAAGATGTATTTTTTATGCATTTTTTAGCAGTTTATGGAATTCGGAATATGTTTTTTCCAATAAAGAAAAGTCCATCTGTGTCTGTCCGAGTCCGTTATCATAGCTGTCTTTGATATGGGTGAACATGAGTGCGATCTGCTCCCGGTCAATATCGCGCCGTATGAGTCCGAGCCGCTGGTCATGATAGAGCGCCTTGCGCCATAGTTCCAGTTCCTTGAGCGCGAGTCGTTGCGCTTTGCGATGGAGGGCAGGGAACTTGCTATAGGCGGTGAACATGAGGTTATTGACATTGGAGGTGTTGATGGTCTTGACCTCAAAACTGAGCAGCGCTTGCTCCAGACTATGCAGATAAGCCATCATACAGGCGATGATATCGTCCACGCCTGCCTCGTTCGGCACATTACTCAGTGCGCGTTGTTTGGGCTCCAAGAAATAGCGCTCCATGCAGGCCTGGAAGATCTCATCCTGGTCTTTGAAATAGTAATACAGCGTGCCGCGCCCCATCTCCAGCGCAAACTGCAGATCGGTGATGCTCACGTTCTGATAGCCCTTGATGGCATAGAGCTCCATGGCCCTCCGGATGATATATTCTTTTCGGTCTTTCATTGCTTGCTATTGTTTGCTTACCACGTAGCGGTTATGCGTATCCGTCCGCATGCGCCGGGCATGAGTGTACCGCCGTAATCATAATAATGGCGATTGGTGATGTTGGTGCACTCGGCTGCCACGCGCACGTGCGCGAGTTCCATATATATATTACCGTCCAATAGCAGTACGGGCGTGTACGGATGGCCCGCTGTACCATATATATCGACATAGGTGCCGACTCGGTCCTGCCATCTTAGACTCCAGTTCGCCCCTACGCATCCTTTGGACCAGACGTAGATGCCATGGTCGATATTCAGCACGAGTTTATGGCGCAGGTGGTCCAGATAATTACTCTTCTCGGTGGCCACATCGAGCGACAGACGGGTGTACGCATACCGGATGCTGACGTTCCTCAGCCACTCGTTGAGGCGGTACGCCACATTGCCTTCCAATCCGAAGGTGTTGACGGACTGGTGATTGGTGGCATGAAAAAGACTATCCGTCGTATCATAGGTCCAATCGATGATGTCCTGTCCCCAGCGGTAGAAGATATTTCCCGCGATGTGCAGTTGTCCGGCTTGGCGCCAGTCCCATGTATACTGTCCGTTCAGTGCCAGCGTCCATGCTTTCTCGGCTTTGAGGTCCGTATTCCCCCGTTGCACCCCTGCTTTGTAATACAGGTCGGTCCATGTAGGCATGCGCACGGAGCGGCTGGCAGTGATAAAGAGCGATGTATAGCCCACATAGGCATAGCCCGTTCCGTTCCATCCAAACCAAGTGTTATAATGTCCTGCGGCACCTAAAGCCGCGATCCATCCATGGTGCTCATACAAGTGCTTGGCGCTGAGTGTAGCATGAATGCGGTTATGTTCCCCCATGTTGGTGGACCGGATATAATCGTCCTGGATCTCGGCACGCAGGGTCGTCGTTCCGATTTCGGGATGGAAGTATTCGGCTTCTAAGGCGGCACGGGTAGAATGGGTCCAATGCCGGTTGGTGACAGCACCCCGATGCCATTCGTAGCGGTCGTAGTTGGTGCGGTAGGATGCTTGTGCGCTTAGACTCCAGAAAGAACCGAAGTCCCATCTGTTTTGTATCGACGCAAAGAGGGTACGTGTAGCATCGAACTGATCGGTGCTGGCAAAACCGTAACCGGTGCCGAGACCTGCATCTTTGTACTGCGCACCGATCTGCGCATCCAGATTTCTCCAACGCGTCTGCAGATAGAGGTTCGCCAATTGATAGTCAGTGTTACGCAGCGCTTCTCTCTCTTTGTCCTCCTCCGTGGGCGCATAATAGCCGTTGCTGCGGGCATACTCCGCCGATACGTTGACATGCACATCTCTTCGCGCCCAACTACCTACCATCAGCGGATGCACGGAGGCATTGGTCCCGGCATCCATCTGCAGCGTGTATTGGTCCTCCCATGTCTGCCGTGTGATGATGTTCACGAGTCCTGTGAAGGCACCGGCAGACAGCGCTGCATTGCCTTGCCGCACCTCGATGCGTTGGATGAGCGCCGGCGTGATCGGGATATTCATGGCGTAATGACCGGTCTGCGCATCGTTGACGGGAATACCGTTCAGCATCACAAGCACCTGGTCAAACGTACCGCCGTAGAGACTGATGTCGGTCTGGGCATTGGTGGTGCCACGGGAACGGACATCGAGACCGGAAAGGCAGTTCAGCACATCGGAGATGTTGGAGATAGGTAGATGTTGGATCTCGTCGTGGGTGAAGTATTTCACTTTGTTTTGCGGACCACTGAAATCATCGATGATGACAAACGTGCCGAGTACCTCCACCTCATCCAAACGAAAATCCTCTACGCGCATCGTGTCTTGTGCGTGTAGAGGAAGACAGAGTACAGAGCACAGAGCACAGATCAAAATACTAATGAGTCGCTTCATACGCGTCTAATGCTTCGTTCATGATCCGTTTGCCCTCCGCGATGATGGTCTCGGCCTTGTCAAAATCGAAGGTCGTATAAGCATACTGCCGCATCACGGCGTGGATGTCTGGCGGTGTTAGACGCAACGATAGTAGGGTGTTCTGCTGAATCTGCAGATCGCTCATGCGATCCAAGATACTGACGAAATTCAGTTTGCGTCCAAACGGCAGTCCGTCCTTACCGCTGATATCTACCGCCACCAATATGTCTCCATCCTGCCGCTGCACGATATCCAAAGGCAGCGGATTGAGGATGCCTCCGTCAACAAGCAGTCGGTCGCCCAAGGCCACCGGTTCAAAGAACAGCGGTATGCTGATGGACGCGCGTACGGCTTCAAAGAGGCTGCCGGTGCGAAAGATAACCTGCTCGGTATGCAATATGTCCGTCGCTACGATGGCGCACGGGATATTCAATTGCTCGATCGGGCGGTCCGGCACGATGGTCTGCAATTCCTTAATGATACGCGCACCTTTGACGAGCGAATTATGGCTCAGCAGGTTGATATCCATCATTCGTAGAATCAACTGTTTGTCTACCTGCAAGAACCATTTCTTCGCTTCCTGTAGTTGACCCGCTGCATACATACCAGCGATGATAGAACCCATAGAGCAACCGGCTATGCTGGTGATCGTATAGCCGCGTTCCTCCAGGGCCTCAATAGCACCGATATGTGCCAAGCCGCGTGCTCCTCCGGAACCCAACACAAGCGCTACGCGCTTATTGGTCATTTGAGATTTGTCATTTGACATTTATACCTCTTTCGCCGGAATGAGTTTCTCACGAATCTTGATATAGATGATATTCTCTTTCTTAGCGTATTCGGTCTTGACGTATCCCATACCGATACCTACCTTCGTATTCGGCAACATGATACCGGAGGTGACATTACCGATCACATTGCCTGCCTCGTCGCAGATCTCGTAACCGTTACGCGGAATAGCGCGCTCCAAGCACTCGAAATGCACCAGTTTGCGCTTCACACCCTCTGCCTTCTGCTGTTTCAAGAAGTCGCGATCAATAAACTCCTTCGCGTCTAACTTAGTGATCCAACCCAGACCTGCTTCCAGCGGCGAAGTGGTGTCATCGATGTCATGTCCGTATAAGCAATACCATTTCTCCAGACGCAGACTATCGCGCGCACCCAGACCGATAGGCGCGAGACCGAAAGGCTTACCTACTTCGAACAACGCGTCCCAAATCTGCTTACCTGCTTCTGCCGGGAAATAGAGTTCAAAACCACCGGCACCCGTGTAACCCGTATTCGAGAGGATCACACCCGGTACACCCGCAAAACTCCACTCGCGGAACGCATAGTAGTCGATGGACTTGAGGTCGGCGTCGGTGAGCAGTTGCAGCAACTCCGTTGCTTTCGGACCCTGAACGGCTAACTGACCGTAACGCGCGCTGGCGTTCTCAAGATTCAGATCGGCATCTGCGAATTTCTCCTCTTTCACCTTATTGACCCAAGCCCAGTCTTTATCGATATTTCCGGCATTGACGACCATGAGGTATTTGGTCGTGGAGTATTTATAGATGATTAAATCATCTACGATACCGCCTTTTCCGTTCGGCATGCAGGTGTACTGCGCCTTGCCGGCTGGAATAACCGAGAGGTCATTGGTGGTGATATACTGTAAGAAGTCCAAGGCTTTCTCGCCTTTCACCCAGAACTCACCCATGTGGCTCACGTCAAACACACCTACGCCCTCACGGACGATCATGTGCTCCTGGTTAATACCCGTAGGGTATTGAATCGGCATATTAAAGCCTGCAAACTCAGCCATCTTCGCGCCCAGCGCAATATGGATGTCTGTAAACGGTGTTGTTTTTAACATAGTTATGCTTTTTTTATGATTTCCAAAATAACGTTTTTCGCTGCTTCCATAGAAGGAATAGGCAGATACTCATAGCGGCTGTGGAAGTTCTCGCCTCCGGCGAAGATATTCGGGCAGGGTAGGCCTTCGAAACTGAGCCGTGCTCCGTCCGTACCGCCGCGAATAGGTTTCACTACCGGCGTTACGCCGACAGCCTCCATCGCTTCTTTCGCCAGGTTGATGATATGCATCACCGGCTCAATCTTCTCGCGCATGTTATAGTACTGATCGCGTATCTCAATCTCAACCGTTCCTTCGCCGAACTCACGGTTCACCTTGCGCACCAAGTGCTCTAACTCGCGTTTACGACTCTCGAAGCGTGCCCGGTCATGGTCGCGAATGATATAACTGAGCGTCGTCTCTTCCACCGTACCATTCATGCCGATCAGGTGGTAGAATCCTTCATACTCCTGGGTGTGCTCCGGTGTTTCCCAGCGCGGTAACATCACCGCTAACTGATACGCGATACGCATCGAGTTCACCATCTTATGGTACGCACTTCCCGGGTGTACGTTATAGCCGTGTACGCGGATTTTACATGCTGCGGCATTGAAGTTCTCAAACTCTAACTCACCCATCGCACCGCCGTCCATCGTGTACGCGAAATCGGCTCCGAAAGCCTTCACATCAAAATGGTCGGCACCGCATCCGATCTCTTCGTCGGGTGTGAAGCCGATACGCACTTTACCGTGCTTGATTTCCGGGTGCTGAAGGAGGTACTCCATGGCCGTTACAATCTCGGCTATACCGGCTTTGTCATCCGCACCAAGCAGTGTCGTATGGTCTGTCACAATCAGTTCCTGACCAATATAACGGTCATCGATATGTTCGTCTCCGCCTTCGTAACGGATGATACTGGGCTTCACGTGCTTACCGCTTGCATCCGGACTCGTGTCCATGTGCGCAATGAAACCGATGGTCGGTCTGTCGGATTCCGTAGCTGGAAGGGTCGCCATGATATATCCGTTCTCGTCGAGCGTCACTTCGGTTAAGCCGATGGATTTCAGTTCCTCCGCCAAGTACTTAGCGAACTCCATTTGCCCCGGCGTACTGGGCGTCATCCCTGTGTTCTCATCGCTCGTCGTGCAGAACGATACGTATTTCAGAAAACGATCTACGATATTCATTTTTGAGGGGAGGTTGGGTGGGGTTATTTACTTACCGCTGAAAGCGCCAAGCAGGGTGCTCAGAGCGCCTGCGTATTGAGCGGCGGTGTTGGCATAGGATGCAGCTTGGCTGGCGGTGCTTTGTGCTTGTGTAG
>JAFXYK010000066.1 GCA_017541805.1 Paludibacteraceae bacterium | reverse complement strand
CGATCATACCGGTGCTGCGCATCCTGTTTGGTCTGAGTGCGAATGAGTCGGTGTGGCGTGACATGGAGGATGTGCACGGTTTGCAAGAGACCCTGGTGGCGCTGCGCGATAACATGTATACGATTCTCAATAACATGATCGTTGTACACGGCGCCGGATATGTGCTCTTCCGCTTGGGTCTTTTCCTCGTGTTGATGACGGGTCTCAAGTGTCTGACGGCGTGGTTGGCGAACTATTTCATGGTGCCGATTCGAACGGGTGTGTTACGCGACCTGCGTCGGCAGTTGTACGACAAAGTGCTGCGGCTGCCGATGGGTTATTTCACTCAAGCGCGTCGAGGCGATGTGATGTCGCGTATGACGAATGATGTGAATGAGGTGGAGGCCTCTATCATGTCGGCGCTGGATATACTCTTCAAGAACCCCATCATGATCCTGGTCTATCTGGCTACGATGTTCGTCATATCCTGGCAGTTAAGTCTTTTTGTGCTGGCTCTGCTGCCGATAGCTATCTTCTGTATCGGTCGCATCGGTCGGTCCCTCAAACGGGCTTCTACGAAAGGACAGGAACAGAACGCTGAGATCCTCTCTTCTATCGACGAGACGCTGTTGGGCTTACGCGTTGTCAAAGGTTTTAATGCCCAAGAGAAACAGCGTTCGCGGTTCGAGAAACTGATTAACGCCACGCGTTCGACCTTCAACCGCATCAACCGGCGCTATTACTTGGCGCACCCGCTTTCGGAGTTCTTAGGTACCACGCTCATCGCCGTCATCCTGTGGTTCGGCGGTACGCTGATCCTCAAGGACCACTCCACCATCGATGCGTCCACGTTCATCTATTACCTCGTGATCTTCTATTCGATCATCAACCCTGCGAAAGACCTGAGCAAAGCGTCCTATAGTATCCGCCGCGGTACGGCGTCGCTGGACCGTATCGATACGATTCTGAATACCGAGAGTGCGATTCAGGAACCTGCCGATCCGCGTCCGGTATGTTTTGCGAAGCAGATAGCGTTTGAGAACGTCTCTTTTGCGTACCAACCGGAGCAGGAGGTGTTGACCGATATCGACTTGGTCATCCCGAAAGGCAAGACCGTGGCACTCGTCGGACAGTCCGGTAGCGGTAAGACGACGATGACCGATCTCGTACCGCGCTTCTATGACCCGACGCGCGGCGTGATCACCCTCGACGGCGTGGATATCCGTTGCTTCACGACGCATGACCTGCGCGACCTGATGGGTATCGTCTGTCAGGAACCGATCCTCTTCAATGACACGGTGTATAACAACATCACTTTCGGTGTGGATACGACACAACCGGCGCCGAACGGCGGTACATGGCAGCAAGCGGTGGAGCAGGCGGCACGGATCGCTAATGCGACCGAGTTCATCGATAAGATGCCGGAGGGTTATCAGACCGTGATCGGTGACCGCGGTAGCCGTCTCTCCGGAGGTCAGCGGCAACGCCTCTCTATCGCGCGGGCGATACTCAAGAACCCGCCGATACTCATCCTCGATGAAGCCACTTCGGCACTGGATTCTGAGTCCGAACGACTGGTGCAAGAAGCGTTGGAACACCTGATGAAGAACCGCACCACGCTTGTGGTGGCGCACCGTCTGTCCACGATCAAACATGCGGACCTGATCTGTGTGGTACACGAAGGACGTATTGTCGAGCGCGGTACACATGATGAGTTATACGCCATGAACGGCTATTACACCAAACTCGTAGATATGCAGCAGTAAAGGTTAAAGGTGAAAGGTTAAAGGTGAAAGGGAAAGTTTTATTAGGCATGTCGGGTGGTATTGACTCTACGGTGAGTGCGATGCTGCTCTTGGAACAAGGCTACGAAGTAGTCGGGGTCACTTTCCGTACCTATGACAGCATCAAAGAGTCGTGTATCGCGAAGGAGAAAGGCTGCTGCTCCATCGAGTCTATCATGGAAGCCAAGCATAATGCCGAGCAGATGGGTTTCGACCATCATATCGTCGATTTCCGGAAGACTTTCAAACAATGTGTCATTCAGAATTTCATGGATGAGTACATGGCGGGACGGACACCGAACCCCTGCGTGCTCTGCAACAGTCATATCAAATGGGGCGAACTGATGCGCGTGGCGGATGAGTACGGGTGCGACTATATCGCTACCGGTCATTATGCCCGCATCGCCGAACGTGACGGACATGTGTACCTGCGTACAGCCGTCGATACCCGCAAAGATCAGACCTATTTCCTCTGGATGCTGACCGAAGAGCAACTGCGCCGCACCATCTTCCCGCTTGGCGAATATACGAAGGACCAAGTGCGGGAGATAGCTCGTCAACACGGTTATGTGAAGTTGGCGGAGAAACGCGAGAGCCAGGAGATATGCTTCATCCCGAACGATGACTACCGGGCTTTCTTGCGCGCGAACGTGCCTGATTATAACGAACGCGTACACGCGGGCGAGTACGTGGATGCGCAAGGGAACGTGCTGGGCCATCATGAAGGGTACGTCAACTATACCATCGGTCAGCGCAAAGGTCTCGGTATCGCCCTTGGTCATCCGGCCTATGTGACCCATATCGATGCGGAGCATAACCGCATCACCCTCGGCACGAACGATGATATGTATGCCACGGAACTGAAGTTCCGTCCATTGAGGTCTCGAAATCTCGACATCTCAACCTCTCGATTAACGGCCAAAGTGCGTTATCGCTCGAAAGCCGTTGAGGTAAAATCAACAATCACCAATGACCAATCACAAATAAGCTCGCTGATCTTCAGCGAGCCTATCTGGGGTATCACTCCCGGCCAATCCGTCGTCCTCTATCAGGACGACCTGGTCGTCGGGGGTGGAATCATCATCTAGATATCTAGAATTCCAGAACTCTAGTTATTTACCGAAATAACGTTTGTACAGGCCTTCGAAACCTTTACCGTGGCGAGCTTCGTCGCGTGCCATCTCGTGAACGGTGTCGTGAATCGGGTCGAGGTTCAGTTCTTTTGCACGTTTAGCGATCTTCAGCTTATCTTCGCAAGCGCCGGACTCAGCCATCATACGTTTCTCCAGATTGGTCTTGGTGTCCCAAACGATCTCACCGAGCAGTTCAGCAAAACGGGAAGCGTGATCTGCCTCTTCGTAAGCATAGCGACGGAATGCCTCTGCTACCTCCGGATAACCCTCACGGTCTGCTTGACGAGCCATAGCGAGGTATTGACCTACTTCCGTACACTCGCCCATGAAGTGAGCACGGAGACCTTCTGCGATGATCGGGTCTTTCTCGTCTTTCGCTACACCTAAGATATGTTCGCATGCGAAGTTGAGCTTGTCGTCAGAAGCTATTTTCCACTCTACGATTTGTTTGCATTGCGGGCAACGCTCGGGTGCCTCAGTGCCCTCGTGTACATAACCACAGATCGGGCAAATGAATTTCTTTGTCATTGTTGAAATGAATTTAGGGTTAATAAAAAGAATTTTTCACGCTGCAAAGATACTACAAAAAAATGACATACGCAAATTTGTATGCCATTTTTTTATAAAATCCTTGATTTGCCGAAGTTACCATTACCCGAACTTACGCCTCTTTCTTCTGCTGCAGCAGATCTTCGGCTCGCCGGAGGGCGAAATGGATGTTCGCGCATATGTTATGCGGATCCATCATCTGCTCGATACCGCCTTGCATCAACTGCTTATGTACATGGTCATTGACGCCGGAGAGGATGATTGTCATTCCTTCGTTGTGCGAGCGCTGGATGAGCATGCCTAAGTTATGCATAGCCGTAGAATCCACGAACGGCACTTTACGCATACGGATGATACGAATCGGATATGTCTCGCCGGACACATGGGTCATGATATCGTCGAACTTATTGGCGATGCCGAAGAAATACGGGCCGTCGATCTCATATACCTCTACACCTTCGGGGATCGTCAGGTGCTCTAAGTTATACTGCACCTCCGTGTCTTCGTTCGGGTCGATCTCGTTATGCAAAGTACGGATCTGTGTCTGCTCGTTTGTACGCATGAGGAACAGCACCATTGCCAGCAGAATTCCTACTTCGATTGCTACCGTCAGGTCGAAGATGACGGTTAAGAAGAACGTGATCAGCAGCACCCAGAGGTCGCGGTTACGATGTTGGATTAGACCGACGATGGTCTTCCATCCGGACATCGAGTACGCCACCATGATCAGTACCGCCGCCAGACAGGACATCGGGATCATACCTACCAGTTGACCGAGGAACAGCAGCACGAGCAGCAGTACCACGGCGTGGATGACTCCTGCGATAGGTGTACGGCCGCCGTTATTGATATTCGTCATCGTGCGGGCGATAGCGCCGGTAGCAGGGATGCCGCCGAAGAACGGTACGGTGATATTCGCCAGACCCTGTCCAATCAGTTCGGTATTGGAGTTATGTTTGTCGCCGATCACACCATCCGCAACGATAGCGGACAGCAGGGACTCGATAGCGCCTAACATCGCGATCGTGAAGGCTGCCGGGAACAGTTTCTGTACCATCGTGAAGAACGACTCACCCTCAGGCAGCGACATATCCGGTAGCGACGGCGCCGGGATACCGTTCGGTAAGGTGAACTGGTCGCCGATGGTGGTGATGGAGACGTTCCATGCCGCAGGGGCGTACTCTTTGAGTAACCAAACGGCGAGCGTCGCAAACACGATAGCGGCTAGCGAACCCGGGATGCGCTTTGTGATCTTCGGCATCCCGATGCAGATCAGCAGCGAGAACATACCTACGCCGAAGGCCCACCAGTTGACATGGAAATGTTGGGCGTAGAACACCCATTTATCCACGAAGTTAGCCGGCACGTTGCTCAGTCCCATTCCGAAGAAATCATTCATCTGTGTGCTGAAGATCGTCAGCGCGATACCGGCTGTGAAGCCGACGATGACGGGGTAGGGAACGAACTTAATGACCGAACCCAGGTGCGCGAGACCCATCATCACTAATAGCAGACCTGCCATGATCGTCGCGATAGCCAAACCCGACTGACCGAACTGCTGGATGATACCGTAGATGACGACGATGAAAGCACCCGTCGGACCGCCTATCTGCACTTTGCTGCCGCCGAAAAGCGAGATCAGCAGACCGGCAATGATGGCAGTCACCAGACCTTCCGTCGGACCTACACCCGAGGAGATACCGAAAGCGATCGCCAGCGGAATGGCTACGATGCCGACGATGATACCGGCTAAGGTATCTTGCGCCAACTGCTTGCGGTTATAATGCCGAATAGTTGAAAACAGCTTCGGCTGAAAGACATCTTTGATGCTATATTGCATAGATTGTTTGTTTTCGTGAAAAAAGCCAAGCGTGTGCTTGGCTTCTTAAGTTGTTTTGTTGCCTAACCAGGACTCGAACCCAGACAGACAGAACCAGAATCTGTAGTGCTACCATTACACCATTAGGCAATGCTTTTTTCAAAAGCGGCTGCAAAAGTACTGCTTTTTTATGATATACGCAAATATTTTTGCAAAAAAATGCAATTTTACCCTCTTTTTTCTTCCTTTTGCATCAAAAGAGGGTGGATTTTCAGTTCACAAGAAAGCGTTTACGCAGCAGACGGATATCGTCTTTGGAGAGGAAGAGTTGGTTCTGCAGGTAGTCGTGCATGCCTCCGAACTCGCGGTCAATAAGATCGAGGGTGGTGCGAAAGTTCTTCGTGCTCACGCCCATGAAGGCCTGGATCACATCCATCTCGGGTTCTCCTCCGCCGCGCGCGATGATCTCGCCGTTGAGACGTGCTACCAGTTCGCGGTACGCATCGTTCGACCGGTCAAAATCTTCGATGATCGCTTCACGCGCCACACCGAGTGCCGAGAGGATGAACGCCGCGCCCCATCCGGTGCGGTCCTTGCCTTGGAAACAATGCCATAGCACACCGCCGTCTTCCGGCGCTTCAATGATAAGTCGCAGGAACGCTGCGTACTGCAGCTGCGAATACTCGCTGCGGATGAGCGACGGATACATATCTGCCGCCATGGCTTGCACCTCCGGATAGAACGAGTAATTGACGATATGTCGCTCGAGGTCGAGGAACGCTTCCTGCGGGATCGCTTGTCCGCTCAGTCGCTCTTCGCTCAGGTCGATCGTCGGCAGCAGGTGATGCGTCGAACCCGGTACGTCGCGGTCCGGTAGCGCTTCGGCTTCGCCTAACGAGCGAAAATCAAACACCCGCGCCAGGTGATACTCCATCTGCAGACGCAAGATGTCTGCGTCGGTGGCATCATGCAGGTGTGCGGTGCGCAACAGACGACCGCTGCGTACTTCTCGGCCTTCATGACCGATTATCCCGCCTAGATCGCGCGCATTGACGATATTTTCAAAGAGAATGTCCAAAGACTTGATCGATTAATGTGATAAACTCTTGATAAGCGAAGGTGTCGCTCAGTTCGCTCAGCGAAGCAGCTAAGCCGCGGTAATGCCATTCGTGCGAGGCTTTGTCCTTCACGTGGAAGATGTTCCATAGTGCATCGCCTTTGACGGCATAGTCCCGTGCTATCGCGCGCATGTTACTTAACTTATCGCCCATAGCAACTATCTTCGCGTCATGCGGTGCTGCCGCCAGACGGTCTATCGCTGCCTGTTTGCGGGCATGCCAGGTCTCTTCCTCGTTCTCTCCGTTAAACAGCACGCCGTCGATCTGATCGCTCTCGGCGTGTACCAGGTTCGCGATGCGGTCTCCGAACTGACGACGGATGTCCTCTACCGTCACGTCCGTATCTTCGATCGTGTCATGCAGCGCTGCGGCGGCCAACAGCTCCTGGTCCGGCGTGATCGTAGCTACTATCTCCACCGCCTCCATCGGATGAACGATATACGGAAAACCCTTGCCTCGCCGCTCGGTGTTATGATGCGCCTTCACGGCGAAGATGATCGCCTTGTCCAACAACTCCGTATCTAAATACTTATTCCCCATACATCAATACTCAATAATCAATCATCAATCACTTCAAGATGCTCTCCGCCAGCACGGCTCTGAACTCCGGCATCGGGCAGTGGGTGCAACTCTCGATGAGCAGGGTCTTCAGACCGGCGTAGATACGTACGGTCTTCTCTATCTCCGCGAGGTCGGCTTTCGGTCCGCAACCTGGTATCGGGCAATCCGGCGAATGGAAATATTCGTCTGCGAACGCATCCCAGAAACGCGCTGCGGTGGCATTGGACATATGGTACTGCTCCAGCGTCCAACTCTCGTCGTTCAGTTTGCAGCACAGGTACACCATGCCTACGTCGAACATCGGATAGCCGTAGCAGAAATCGCCTAAGTCGATGAAGTATTTCTCGCGCTTGCCGTCTTTCTCCACGAAGATACCGTTGCTGAACTGCAGGTCGCCGTGGATGGCGGTGTCGCTATCCGGTGCGGCAGCGATGAATGCACGCAGTTTGGCTTTCTCTTCTTCGGTGAAGAAGGGGTTCTCTTTCAGCCAGTTATACTGGCGATCCTTCACGTTCTCGAACTGCGTGGTATCGACATGGGTGTTATGCAGTTGCAGGCACATCTGCGCGAACTCACGGGCATAGTCCTCCGTGTGCTCCGGATCGTCTCCGCAGGCACGCGAGTAGGATTTCTTACCGTCTATACGGCGGAAACGAATACCCATCCGTTCGCCGTCGGTCACCAGGTCACCGGGTTCGGGACTTGGGATGCCGAGTTCATACACTTTCTTCGCCATCTCCAGTTCTTTGCGAGCGGATTCGAAATTACGCAGGTACAGCTTCATCATGATCGACGGGTCGGTCTTATGGTTGAAACTGGCGCCGTTGGCTCCTTCGCCGGTGCGCACATAGTCGTTCAAGTCAATGAGAATAGGGTCCATATATAGTCTTTTTTGTTTACGGTTGTGTGATAAACGAGAGGGCGGAGGCTTGGTTATAAGTCAGTTCCGCCAGTGCCTCGTTGTCGGTGTTGTGTCCGTTGAGGGCATTGAACATACGCAGCAGTCCCATCTTTCCGCCGCCTTGACGGAGGATAGCTACGATACATATGTTCTGCAATCCTACGGCCGAAGAGATGATATCCAGGTCGGTGTTACCCAGTTGGTGGCGCGCCAGAGTATAGGCGTCCTCTTCATACCGGGTGCGCAGACGGTTAACATCGCCAAGGGTGGTACAGCCTAACTCTTTGAGCACCCCCAGGTAGCGGATGAGCGGCACTTCCTGGATCTCGGCCTGGTTGATAGCTGCGATACGTTTGTTGAGGATCGCGAACGGTTTGGCGTCGAGGTAACTGCGGAAGGTATCGCCATCCAGCAGCACGTCGTCCAACTTACCGTTCTGCACCAGCTGTTGCACGCGGCGACGGTAGTCATTGATCTCTGTGCGGATATGACTGAACTCATCATCGGCTATCTCCAGCAGTCCGGCGAGACGGTTGATACGCCGCATATACTCCCGCGGGATCTCCACGCCGGACTTATAACCGGTGTCGTGGTTGATAGAAGCCCATGCGTGCTGGAGCGTGGTGCGTAACTGCAGTTCGAATCGGAAGTCATAACCCGGTAAGCGGCATATATAATGCAGCGAGTTATAGCCGAAGCTGTCTAACTGATGCAACCGCCGTTTGTCCACCGAGTTGGCCCAGTCGATCTCAAAGAGCTGCTCCGCCATAGCTGCGATACGGTCCACATCATCGGTGTAGAACGTGATGATACGTGCACCGAGGATATCGGTGATGTCGCTCAGCGTCGCATATTTAGCTCCCTTGAGGGCCAACTTACCCGCCAGACTCTCTTCGGTCTTGATACGCGCTTCGATGGCTGTGACGATGATACCGTTCTTGTTCAGCGTGTCACGAAGGAGCTGCAGCACTTCCGTCTGCATCTTCTCAAAGACAGGCCGTGCCTCGCGGTACTCCTCCAGGATCATTTCAGTATGCAGGTCCATCATTGTATCTCGAACAATGAAATAAATCCGGTCATCATGAATACTTGCCGGATATCGGCATTAATGGAGCGCACAATCACTTTGCTGCCGTGGGTAGCGGCTTCCTTACGGATGCTTAAGAAGATGCGCAGACCCGAAGAGGAGATATACTCCAGTTCCGAGCAGTCCAGGATGATCTCTTTGTTACTCAGTTCCATCAGCGGCTTCACGTCTTCTGCGGTCTGTACGGCGGCAGCCGTATCCAAGCGGCCCGAGAAAGAAGCGATCCACTGATTGCCGTTTTCTACAATCGTTGTTTTCATATCGTTGAAAATTAAAAATGCTTATTTATGCAGGCGCTTCATGAGCGTCAATACATTCTTGTTCTCCTCGCGGTGATAGACGATGGAGTCCATCAGTTGTTTCACCAGGTGAATACCGAGACCGCCTATCGCGCGCTCTTCGGCAGAGAGGGTCACATCCACCTCTTTGCGCTGCGTCGGATCAAACGGAATACCGCTGTCGGTGATGGTGAAGAGGATGTTCTCCCCCTGGTCGTCCGTTGTGCGCACAAACTCGACAATCACCTTACCTTCATTGGTGTCCGGATACGCGTACAGCATCACGTTGCTCACCGCTTCCTCCAGCGCCAGGTTCACCGGCATATTCAACTCCATCGGGATGCCCAAGCCTTCTACCCATTCGGCGAGGGTGGGGATCTGCTGGATATCATTGCGCATGACGAGTGCCGGTATCTGATAGCGGACGAAGAGGATCGTCAGGTCATCGCTCTGTTCGGCGCCGTGGACGAACTGCTCCACATCCTTGATCATCGCCTCCACCACTTCCCGTGGACGGCTGTCCGCCAGCGCCGAGAGGGTGCGCAGCATCCGCTCTTCGCCGTATTGCTCATGGCGTCCGTTCTCTGCTTCAGTCAGACCGTCGGTGTAGAGGAACATCGTGTCGTTGTATTCCATCTGGATCTGTTGCGCTTCGTATTCGTATCCGGGCATGATACCCAGCGGCAGGTTCGGCTTCACGTCCAGCAACCCGCGGCGGAACACCGGTGCATTATGGCCGGCATTGCAGTACTCGAGCATGCCGGTGTTGAAGTCCAGCACACCGAGGAAGAGGGTGATGAACATGTTCTGTTCGTTCTGGTCGGCCATGGAGTCGTTTATCTGTTGCATGATCTCCGCGGCGCGCTCTTCATGCGCCGTGATGCTGCGGAACAGCGATCGCGTCATCGCCATCACTAATGCTGCCGGCACACCCTTACCGCTCACGTCACCTACGCAGAAGAAGAGCTTGTCGTGTCGAACATAGAAATCGTACAGGTCACCGCCCACCTCTTTCGCCGGTTTGACGATGCCGTAGGCATTCATATCCAGACGGTCCAGGAATGGCGGGAAGACCTTTGGCAGCATGGCGTTCTGAATAGCCTTCGCGATCTCCAGTTCCCGTTCCATTCGTTCGTTGACGGTGGTGGTCTCCACCAGCCGTTTGGTGTCGCGGCCCGAGCGATAGATGATATATATCAGGATGCCCAGACCGAGGAACATCAGGATGCTCACGATCAGTCCGATACGTCTGAGGTCGGCGAAGATGACGTCCTCGGGGATCACGATGGCGATCTGCCAACCCGTGTCCGAACTCTCTTCTACGAAGGTCAGGTATCGGCGTCCGCTAACCGTGTCGCCTATCGGAACGATCTGTTCGCCGTCAGCGGAGGTGATGGAGTAGAAACTCTCTGCATAGACCTGCAGGTACTCCGACATGTTTTGCAGGTAATCCAGCGAAAGGTCGATACATACTACCGCTACCACCTCGCCATCGGCACCATGCACAGGGTGCGAACAACTGACCACCCATGTTTGCGAACCCGAGTCATCCAGATACGGTTCGCACCACCAGCAGCTGTCTAAACCCAACCCGCGCTGGTACCACTCCAACTGGGTGTAGTCGTGATCCGCACTGCCTATCTGGCGCGTGTAGATACTGTCGTCGCCGATGCGGCTGCTGCATGCCTCGAAGAACTCACCTTCTTGCGGGAAATAATTGGGCACAAACGCAATCGCCACGCTGCTCGTGTTCGAGATCGTGCTAACGATATCGCGGGTCGCGGCATAGATTGAATCCGGACAATTCACATGTTTCTCCGCCAGCATGGCGAGCGTCTTGGCGGCCGCCTCCATCTCTACTGTGTGACTCTTGATCTCCAGCGTTGCTTTACGCAACTCTGTCTTGGCGCGCTTCTCCGCCTCCTGACGCAATCCCGCGCGGCTGTAGAAATACTGCACGCACGCCGTACCCTCCAGCACGATCGCTGCCACCAATATGATCCAAAATCCCGAATATGTCCGTTTCTGTTTCATTGTATCCAAACCTTTGCGGGTGCAAAGGTACGGAAAAATTTCCAAATATGCAAGATTTTGTATATTTTTATACAAAAAAAAGTGTCTCAAAGTCTCAAGTGTCTCATGCAAAAAATGAAGTTGACGCTATGTCGCTATGGAACTTTGGCACTCTTTTGAGAGAGGGAAATATATATAAATATCTGATTTACAGGGGGATACGAAAGAGTGCCAGAGTTCCACGGCAAAAATTTTAAAAGCGACATAGCGTCATAGCGACACACAAAAACACAAAACACAAATGGACAAAAAGGGCAGAACAAATTTTTAAAATGATGGACCGGTGAGGTTAGGGTATGATCAGGTAGATGTCAGGAGTAAAGTCTAGGATTACCAGCTAATAACTACGTAATTGGCCCTTGTTGGAGCGGTAAATGACATTAGACAGACGGAAGGGTAAGGACTAACCAATAACTTAAGGAATATCGAACGAATAACTAACGGTTGGAAGGTGGCGATGATCATCGTAAATATTTGCGGAGAAAGGAGTGTATATGGCCTTAGAAATTGATAAAAAACCAAAAAAATTTGCACAAATCGAAAAAAAGCAGTACCTTTGCACGCAGTTTTTGTGATTTATTGCGGAGAAAAGGCGATTTATTCGCCGCATATATGCGGAGAAAATACGGTTTATTCACCGCAAAATGGAAGTAAACAACACGAAGAGATGGCAAAGATTTATCTATGGCAGAATGTTCGATTCCCACAATTTGAGTGGGACACGGATGTGTTACTCACACCGCTCGGAGAGGTTCATACCCTGCAAGGACAATTGTTGGGTCGCATGGCGGCTCTTGGATTTGAAGGGTTGGCAGCACAAGTGGAAGCGTTGACCAGTGAGATCCTCGGTTCGTCGCAGATCGAGGGAGTAGTGCTCAATGCCGATAGCGTGCGCAGCAGTGTAGCGCGTCATTTGGGACTGGAGACGGCAGGTATGGAGCGCACCGACCACTATACGGACGGTGTAGTTAATGCGTTGATGCAAGCAACGCAAGCGTTTGCCGAACCGCTCACCGATGAGCGGATGTTCGCATGGCATGCTGCTTTCTTCCCGCTAGGCTATAGCGACGGTTACAAGATCACTGTGGCCAATTGGCGTGTAGGTGATGAGCCGATGCAGGTAGTTAGCGGACCGATGGGTAGGCAGAAAATCCATTTTGAGGCGCCGTCCAGCGAGGCGGTGCCGGCAATGATGGAGCAGTTTATCCAATGGGTGAATACGGATGACCAGACCGATCCTATACTTCGCGCTGCGATAGCGCACTTATGGTTTGTCACCATTCATCCTTTTGACGACGGCAATGGCCGCATGGCGCGTATCATCACAGAGATGATGCTGGCGCGGGCAGACAAGACAGCCAAGCGTTTCTATTCTTTATCGGCTCAGATAATGCGGCAGAAGAAAGATTACTACGATGCTTTGGAGCAAGCGCAGAAAGGACCGATAGACATTACTCCTTGGTTAATGTGGTTTGTCGGCGCATTGCGTGATGCGTTATTATATGGCTTACAGACAACTGACCGAGTGATCTGGAAAACGGAGTTCTGGGCGCTGCATAAGGATACCGAGATGAATGAGCGTCAGCGTAAGATTCTCAATCGGTTGTGGGATGGTTTCGAAGGCGCGCTGACCACGCAGAAATACGCCAAGATCAACCATTGTTCGCAGGACACGGCGCTGCGTGATATTCAATCGCTGATAGAGAAAAATATCCTCCGTAAAACAGGCGAGGGCGGCCGCTCAACCCACTACGAATTGATCACGCCGGCATAAGAAAAAGAGACCCGAACGATTCGGGTCTCTCTTTTTGAAATGGGTTACCATTGATCATCTGTTTCGATAGGATTCACTTTATCGGCACCACTGCTTACACAGGGGCTACCGGCAAGGATGATAGAATCCAATACTATTGGAGTTGTCGCTACTTCAGGTTGATTATAGATTTTCTTTGTCATAGTTGTGTCCTCCAATTAATCATTTTACAATCTGACCCTGTGCGTTGTAACGCACACCATTTTTGATGATCACAAGTTGTCCGTTCTCGAAGCGTTTCTCGCTCTTAACCGCTGCTTCGGTATTGTTGATATCCGTAGCACCTTGTTCGTTGCTGAAGACGAAGCGCAGTTTCTTAGGAGCATAAGCCGCACCTCCGCTAATAGTAGCATACGCCTTATGTGCAGCGAGCGTTCCGGTAAACTGGTAGAAACCGACGCCTGTTACGCTATTGTCCGTGGAGTGACCGCTGAGCACGTAGCAGTTAGCAGGCGCAGCCTTTTCCGAATCCGTTCCGTGAAGGATATTGGGCGCGGTAATCGAAACGGGAGCATCGTCCGTCGGAGTGAGCACTACCGATGCGGAATTCGAACGGAGGATGAGGGCGGTATTGGCCGGAATAACATCACCGCCGTTAGCTACTTTGGTTAAGATCAAGTCTTCACCGCTAATAGTCGCCACATAGGCATCTGTTCCAACAGGCAGTCTGTATTTCTGCGTCTCGTTGTAATGAGTGCTGTAATAAACGCCTGCGTGATCCGGATCTGCATTAGCTGCAATAGGATACGTCGGAGCAACAGCAAGCGCTGAGAACGAAGCAATCGGAGCATCTTGCTTAGCCGCAGGAGCACGCTTCGATGCAGGATTTGGACTACCGGCTGCAGCCACAAAGATCACAACAGGTGTCTGGTCAGTTACATTATAGTTAACCACATACGGTTGCGGCGTAGAACTGGTAATAATGTCATTTGCTTGGGTCTCACCGCCCTTTATTATACGCACTTCGTAACCCGGTTGTACGGAGCAGTTCACCTCAAAACTACCCCTACCGGCAGCGAGCTCGAAACTGATCGTTTGAGGCAGATTATCTTTCCAACCCTGAGAGTTATAATTATAAAGACCCATTACATTCTTGACTTCAGCTGTTGTCAACGTACCTTCTAACTTTGCTTCATGCGATGTTGGGTCAAAGTTCTCTGTATTGAAGAGAACGTTCGGATCGTTCAGAGGACTGGAGCTGAAGTCAACATCAGATACCAAGGCCGGCTGCGAGGGTTTGATATGAACAGGAATCTCGATGGTTCGGAAGTTGCCACTAATAAAGCCCTCCGGATAGTGATAACGAGAATAATTTACGGTAAAGACATCATCACCTGCCATAAGTGCGCGAAGTTTCAACTCACCAGCGAGGCTTGCTACATGATAGTTGCGCGAACCCCAAACGGCGGTAGACGGAGCATAAACATACTCTGGGTAATCTTTTTCATACAATCTCATCGATTCCCAATCAACCTCGTCACCTGTTTGGAGATTAAATTCGAAATCAGCAGGCACTAATTCACCAGCATGGTCTCCGCTGACAAACTTGAGTACACATTCTTTAGTCGGAGCTTGGCCATCAATTACATGGATGGTAAACGTAATGCTTGCAGGTTGGAAACGTGTATTTCCGGCAGCAGAAGCAGTAACGACTACATCGCCACGATCCAGCACGTTGAATCTAAATTCATCTCCTTCTGCCTGGGTAAGCTCAATAACATCATTATTAGACAAGGAGTACGCAATAGGCAGGGGCTCTTCCAATTGAGAGGGTGCTTTCCAATAATCATAAGGCTGATCTTGATAATAGTATACGCCATCCTTCACAGAAATTGTATAGCCGTAGCGCGGGTTAGCAGTGGTTCCTGGTTCAAAATCCCATCCAAAACTATCATGGATGATAGTTGCTTCTGTCAGATTATCATAGAATTTAAGTTCCGGAACTTCTCTTGTATCCGGCTCAACCGGCTCATCAGTAGCAAACGTAAACACGATGGAGGTAATGTGGGTAACATGCGAATTAGCCAACACAACTGAATTGGTAGCTTCTCCCGTCCAGGTTAAGGTTTTTTCCTCAGGATCCCATACCCAACCATCGGAACCACCATATCCGTCACCATTATTGGTATGGATGACAATGCTTGAGAACTTTTCAGAGGCGGAAGAGAAAGTGAGCGTTCCTCCATTGGATACAGAAATATTAACATTGTCGCTCGTTGTCTTGAAATGTGCATAATCTCCACCCTCTACGGCCCAAACGGAAGCTGTAACACCCCTCATTTCTACCGATAATGGATCGTCAGAATTACCACTGCTCTGATAGAGGTTCACAGCCTGTAACATTAACGCATTCCATGTAACTGAATTAGGATCCGAAGTCGCGGCATCCTTAACCGTAAACTCGATGAGTCTAATCGGTCCGGATGAGAAAGAAGTCGAAGATCCATCACCTGCCAATACTACAGATGTTGCACCGTTTTCATCTGACCATGTAAGCTTGCTGCTTGAACTATCCCATACCCATCCGGATCCTGCTGCTAGATTTGAAGGATAAATTTCATCACAAGTGATGACAATTCTTGTCAATTTTCCCTCTGCCGGAGCGAAAGTGAGCGATCCGCCATTACTCATAGAGAAATCAGGCCAATCTGCGTCATTAAGTTTGCCATTAGCGGTGTTAAAATGACAATATTGGCCGGCTGTATAGACTGCACTATTAGTAACAATAATATCTTTAATATATTGAGATTGGCCCGTAGAATTGTAACCCATTTCTACATCAATTGTTGCGAGGTCTGCCGTCTCCCATGTGATAGTAGTCGCTGCAGGGGTCGGATCAACCGGAGCGGCTTCTTCGACAGCAAAGATAAACTCAATAGAAGAGATACTTCCAAAATAGAACTCTGCACCACTGCATGCCAATACTACGGACGATGCGCCTTCCGCAGTTGGACTTGTCCATATCAGTTGGCCGCTATATTCACCTGAGGGAATCCAATCCCAACCGGAACCTTCTACCAGAAGATTCGAATTCTCATGATATCCGCAGTCAATGACAATGCTCTTCAATTTACCGGAAGTAGGAGCAAAAGTAATTGTTCCGATATTATTAATGGAAATGGAAGTGTTAGAAGTACCATGCTCCGTATCTACATAAGTACTGAACTGGCTGTAATCTCCGGATAACGGAGCTGTCGCTGTAACGGTGATGCCATCTATCGTTTGAGATTCCGGCTCGCTGCCACCACTTGCCCCAACATTAACACTTGCAACCTTGGTCTGATTCCACTCAACCGTTACAGGAGCAGCTTCAATGATGCTCGCATGGTCAGACCAACCGCTTGCTCCCTTGTAAGCCGATACATTGGCAGAAGGCACATAGATATGCGCTAATGCAGACACATTTTCAAACACATAATCGCCAAACGTCGGCGGGGTGGTTGCGTTAATAGTGATCTTGGTCAAACCAGAGTATTGGAACGCGTAATCACCGATGCTTGTTACCGTAGAGGGTAAGGTAGCCTTTTTTAAATTAGAACAAGCCCAGAATGCATTGTCGGCAATGTTGACGACACCTTCCTCTATAACAAGAGAAGGCATGCCTCCGTTTTGGAAAGCCTGTTCACCGATAGTTGTAACCGTGTAGTCGGCTACACCGTCGTTAACTGTTGCCGAGATTACCAAATCACTATAAACATCATAACTCAGCCATGATTTTGATGCATTAGGATTTTTAATCAACGTGGCTGTGTGGGTCTCATCATCCAATTCGTAGTAAAAACTACCAATTTGTTGTTGAGTGACCGTTGCCCAGGAGCTGACGCAGAGCGTGAGCAGGGCAAAGAGTAGAGTAAATGTTTTTTCATAAGTATATGTTTGTTATAAATTAAGCACTTTGTGCGGTTTGTCGTTCACCTTGACGATGTAGCCGGTCTGGTAGAAGAGCGGCATTTGCCATTCGGTAGAGGAAGCGACGTCGGAATAAACATGTTTTCCTTCCGGGGTGTAGATATCTATCTTGTCTCCGGCGATGAGGCCTCGGATGAAGAGTTGGCTGCTATAGGTATAAACGACATAGCTGCGTTTGCCCTTCTCGTCCGTCAGCGGGAATGGACCGATACGGACGGCAAAGCGATGGTTGTTCTCGCCCGGCTCGAGACTTACTTCGTAGTCTTCGTCCAGCAGGTTCGTATAGCGCTTCTGCTCATAGTCGATCAGCCAGATGTACTCGTATCCCGCGAACGCTTCTTTCTCCGGCAGACTGAACGTGAATAGCTCTCCCTCCGGCGCATAGACACCAATCGGGATATCTACTTCCGTCGGAGCCGAACCCAGCAGCGAGATACGCGATGTACGCTTCGAATCCAGCATATAAACCTGTGCCGAACCGTCATTGGACGTCCATTTGATACCGTCGCGACCATAACTGTACCCTACCGTCTTGGATGCCGTGGAATCCGGGAAGAAGGTGAGGATGTCACTCGTCATTTGCGATGGGTGATCGCTGAGCGGTGATCTGGACGGCATGCCGGCGGATTGGTGTTTGCGGGAAACGGCACGAAGAATCGGACGGGAGGCTTTCTCGTTTTTGCCGCAGTACGGTAAATGGAAGACAACCGTTTCGGTATCTTTCGGCGTAGCGGTCTGGGTAAAGAACGCATTACCCATTGATACGATAGAGCCGCGATCCCATGAACGAGACGTGTAGATCTTATCGCCTTGTGTGATATACTCGCCGGCGCCGTCCATCTGGTAGAACACATGCGGGATATACATCTGACGAAGGAAATTACCTTCTTCCAGAATCGTATCGGTGCGATAGTTAGATACGAGCCACGGCAGACCCTTCATATTCCATCCCATGTTCTCCATGCTGGTGAAGTTCAGTTCTTCACCCGTACCGGCTTGACGATGGTCATACTGAGTGAGATAGATTACCTTGTCGTCGTTCTCTTCGGTGTAGATATACTTTCCTGACGGAGCTACGGATGTGAAACGCAGTACGGTATCGGTGATCGTTGTGCCGAAGTCCATCAGATAGCCGTCGGTAGCGGTCCGGTTGAACGTGTCTATCGGCAACCAGAGAGAGGAGTTGTCCGTCTGGAAAACATAGTCCTTCGCCGAACGAGCCGCACCGGCGTATTGATAGGTGTTGAAATTGAACGGGGAGGTCTGGAGAATCAACGAATCCTTCACCCCGTCATATCCCGTCACGGTGATATCCGCCTTCGAGTAGTTGAACGGGAAGGAGGTCATCGAGTAACGCTGGTTTTTAAACCGTTTCTCCGCCGCCACGTAGTTCATCTGTACGGTATGTCCGTTGCCGTAGAACGAGGCGCCCGGTTTGAGGAGCATATAGCCCGGTCGGAGGGCAAAGGGCGAAAGTCCGGTCTTCAAATCTACAAAGTCCGGCAGGGTATTGTACTGCATACTCATAGCAGAGCTATCCATCAGATATACCACCGATCCCTGGTGGGGGTAGTTGTTGCCGCCGTAGTTCTCAAGGAAAGCGTAGAACTTATTCTCATCTACCGGACTCTCCGGTCCTACTTTGTTGGTCCGCGCGGTAATCTCACGAATCGTATTTTTCTCCACTCTCCATGTCTCCAAAGCTCCCATATCAACGCCTGTACCGATCTTTCTCGGATTGCCGAGCACGTCGCGGTCGTAACGGAAGGCAATGGTGCTATCCGCTACATAGGTATCATAGACATCCTCCAGCTCATCATCCGCCGTGCCGGCATGGATATATGCGCTATGCTCATGCAGCTGGTATTCCAGCGGCTTGTTCTCCTTCAGATAATCCGGCACGATATAAGGCGTCTGGTCCGTGAAATACGGAGCAAACGGTTTAATGGTAGCGGAGGCGGTATTGAGCGCGATGTTATTCACTACGGCGCCGGAAACGGCCTCGGTTACATCCATCGGTGCTACCGCCGCATTGTCGGAGATAATCGTATTATTTAGCGCTAATCCGTTTGCGCCTACCTTGACGATAGCGGAAGCCGAGTCGCCATAGATGAGGTTGTTATAGAGCAGACCCTTGTTGACATTCACTACCGGCACGTCCGTTACCGTGTTATCGGTAATGAGACAGTTGCGCATCGCTGTCATCTCGTTATCGAGAATAACGGGCGAGGCATGCAGCGTGACGCCCGGATTGGTAATAACAAACCCGTCGAGCAGGAATCCCGTCTCGAAATTATCTCCTGTGACGTGGATCGAGTTGATGCGCGTCGGAGTAGCGTTCGGTGCTGCAACACCGGTTGAGGAGGCGCGGACGTAGTTGACGAACCGCTGGCATTCGGCATTAGTGAACTGCTTCAGATCGGGGTCGATAACTGCTGTGTCATTGAAGCTGTTCGGCAGCGAGCCATAGACGTACACGCCGTCGCGCGCCTGGATATCTGTATGGTCATGGCTGTCGTACGAACCCTTGACAAAGACGTATGCCTTCCTGTCCTCTCTCGTCGGGTCATTCTGACGCAGGTAGGTATATACGGCAGCGGCATTAATGGCGTTTTGCAGTTGACCCTGACCGAACGGATGCTCCCATGACGAACCGTCTCCCGCCGCGAATTCGGCAAGTGTAGGCTGGACGTACAGCACGCGCTGCAGTACCGCCAGACACTCGTAGGCGCCACGCTCCATTCCGTCGCCTGACAGACGCGGTTTAGCCGCCAGATCGGAGTCGTTTGCGAGAGTCGTGATAAAGGTGGACTTGAAGCCGTTGGAGCGGCGCCAGTATTGGTTATGCGTCTCGGCACAGGTATCCGGATAGACACGGAAGAAGACGCGGTCACGATAGATATCTTGATTTGCCATATTTTGGGTCATCAAGGACGGGTTGAGGCGGAACGAACGCTCGCGGCGCTGCTCCGAGGTGGAAGCAGTAACATACGGTAACATGAAGCCCGGACCACCATAAATATCATTATTGGTAGTGACGAGGCTGTCGTTGCCCCAGGGATCTTCTCCTTCTTGCATGAAGCATCCCCATACGGCATTATTGGTCATACGGTTTTCTATACCTTCGCGGGTTCGGTTCGTCGTCTTGTCCCATTGATCGGAAGCGCCCATTTGGAGTTGGATAGTGGTATCGTTATCCAGGTCATCGAGCCAGATGAGGGAGTTATGGATCTCGCTATTGTCGGACTCGAGACGGATATGTCCATCGTTGAGAGCGAAGGTGGAGTTCATGATGATGACGTCATTCGGTACGAGCGCGAGGTCGTTATCGCCCTCCACTTCATCGAATGTCTTTGCATAAACAGCCGCTCCGGCATTGGAGTGGAAGAGCGAGTTGACGATGAGTGACGAACCTCCTCCGTGGTCGATACGGACAGCCGGCGAACGCTCGGCGTGGAGCTCCGTATTACGTGCGCCGTTATCCATGAAGATACAGTTCGAGATCGTCAGCTTGGGCAGGGTCACTTTATTGCCGTCAATGAGTGCGGAGTCGGGGTGCAGCGCCATGTTGAAGTTCGGCGAATAGACGGTTCCGGTTCCGTCCCCCTCGTAACGGCGTTGCCAGCGATAATAGATAGCGGCACCGCCTTTCTTGGACATCATACCTCCCAAGTTATTCAATCCGTCGGCAGCAGGGTCTTTGGTCGAATAGGGGTTGATGAACGTGATGCCGTCGAAGACGACAGGGATCACCACGCTGTCACGCGAGGTATATTCGCCTTGCCAGTTAGCCTGTACCATCTGCCTTGTCATATCCTCGACGATGAAGAGCTGGTTGCGTTGCGCCATCGTACCGATATTCGGCATCTCGATGATGGTCGGATGAGCCTGCGGGTCACGCGGCGCATCCTTGACGTCGAAGCTGTATCCGCCGAGGAACGTAAGGCTGTTCACACCGTAGTCATGGTCCGCCTCGGCGCTGTCCGGCAGCAAGGGCTGGAGGGTATTGGAGGTGATGACAAACGTACGGCGGTTATCCAGCACATTGCTTGGGGAGAAGGTACCACCCTCGTCGTCGCCCAAGAAGCAGACATACTTGTCGTGGTTGTTATGGGACGACATAAGGATATCGATTGCGGCCTGGAGATCCGTGGTCGGGGTTTCCCATGTCAGACCGTCGTGGCGAATAGGATCCTTCGCCTGCGTAGCTACCCACATCGTATCGATCTCCTGGCCCTTGATATCCAGCTGGACGTACTGGTACTCATAGATACCCACATCAATATAGGTATCGGTCTGGCCTATCTTCGGATGCTTGGAGATACGATCCATATTTCCGGATACCTCCTCATCGTTGGTCGTACGGGAGTATGCCATGTAGTACTGGTCCTTGATAGGCAGCGGGGCGTTGACATCCGACATATAGGTACCGTATCGTTTGGAGTACCAGTTATATATTGCGCCGCGAGGGTCCTGCACGTCATTAAACGTAGCGACCGGCAGGCCATGCACCGGATAGACATCCATCGTGGTGGCTCCTACCGTATCCTTAATAAACTTCCATGCATCTTCCTGCGTATCAAAATGCTTCGTACCCGTGTATTTGGTGATGTAATATGAGATACCACGGGTAACGGTCTGCTTGAGGTGTCCCCATCCCTGGTCGGTCGTCAGGTTCATACGCGCCAGCAACCAGTCGGCATTCTGCATATAGCCATCAATACCGGCAATGAAGGACGGCTGCTTGAAGTTCGGTCCGTCCGTAGCGGTATTAATCGGATTAACCAGCGTATTATTATTACCATGTACATAAGAATAGAGATTACTGAGGTCCTCCACCGGGAAGCCATGATCATATTTAATCTGCACAGGCTTCTGACGCGGGTCCACAAAACTGCGCTGCTCCTCTTCCGTCAAGAGATAACCCTCCGCGGTAGGCTTCATACCCGAAGGACCGTAGCCCTTACGATAGGAGCAGAAATAGAGTCCCTCCAACTCATCGCCCTGTGCACGGAGCTCGGCAAGCTTATCCGTCACTTTGGTATTAAACGTATCTCTGCGTTCCTCCGCCGTGTAATAGGCATAGAGGCTGTCGTACTCATGGAAGAGTCGCTCATAGTTCTCCCATTTAGTTCCATCATAATGGAAGACACCCTTACGGGATTTCTTATAGAGATCGTTGAAATCCTTGATTGCCTGCGCCGTAGGCGGCACGTTATGCTCCAACTGATCCAGACTCTCCACCTCGAAGACCTCATTTCCCCAGAAGATGGTATTGAACGCGAACTGCATGGAGTCCGGAACGGAGTAACGGTGGTTCGATTTGAAATTATAGATAGAAGGGTATGCCACCGCCTTATTCTTCATAAAATGGCAGTTGACGATACGTGCGCGGGCTTGAGAAGCCACAGAGAGCACTCCACCGAATCCCTGGCGGGCATCGGCATAGGGAATCTCCTCCTCGCCGGAGACCGTGATGGGATAGAGTCCGCGGCGCGCTTCGTTATTATCAAACAAAGTATTGGAGATACCGCAGAAAGCATTGGTGGCAATACATCCTCCCGCCGTCCAAGGGATAAAGCGCTGGTCGATTTCGGTCATCGGGCCCTGCGAGTAGTTCTGGACGAAATGGCATCCGTACATATAGATACCGCCATTGGAATATACCGCGCCACCGTTACCCGCCATATTATTGGTAAAGAAACTATTCTCCACCACAATCGGGATATTATATTTAGCCGGCTCCGTGACATTCGGCAATTTATCCGACGGGTTATTAAAATCCTCATCCCAGTTACCATCGACAAAGATACCGCCTCCCCGGAAATAGGTCTTCTTGACGTACGGGTGACGAAGCGTATCCTCCGGATTGAGATGGTTAGCATAACCGCCGTTGATCTGGATACCATCAAACTCCGTGGTGCGCCCGAGGATAGAGAGGTCTATCTCATCCACAAACAGCTCGGGTTTATCCATCGGAATAGGATCGATGAGTAGCGGGGCCGATTTATCGCCGGCCGTTCGCGCCGGATTCAGATGGCGGAACTTCAACGGCTGCGGACCGACATAGTTGGAATCGGCATGCATGGTGATGACATGATAGACATGGGTGAAGTCCTCTCCCGCTACGGCATTACCGGAGAGGATGGTCTGACGTTCGAGTTCCCATGGCTCGATGACGGAGTTGAGGTTATTATCGCGCATCGGGCGATGGCGTTCGTCACGCAGACGGATGGTATCCAGCGGCGCGGAATGGATCGTATAACCCGCTACGGTGACATCATTCTCATTGCCGTACGATGCACCGGTGAACAGATCATAATAACCCTCTTGGCCGTAATGGTGGTCCTCCGGACGCGAATCGATACCGCCGATAACATATATACCCTCCGGGATAAGGAAGGTGTTATTACGCACCTCGTCCTGCTCACCATACGCATTATGATACGGATAATACGTACCCTGCTCAATGAATACCTCAAAGACACGATTTCGATAAAGCGCAGGGTTCGACTTACGCGCCGCAATGATATAATCGAACGCATCGCCGAGACGATGGAAAGGATTCAAGATACACGAGCCCATCTGGCGATACATATTCGAGGCATCGTCCGTATCGGTATTATCCTGCAGCGCGCGTGCCGCATCGGAGTTGATGAGGTCGGTATGCATGACGTACAGACGATTCATCACATATTTCGGATCAATATTGATGGCGAAGTTTTTATTAATCGCCCGGGCGCCGATCTCGATGAAGTCGTTATTCTTCGTCACCAAGGTATCCGAACCCCATGCATAGTTACGCGCCGAACCATCGGAATTCCATTTGGTACGGCTCACGCCGGCTATATCGACAGAATCCAGCGTGGTAAAGATACGCATGGTATTATACCACTGGTTATAGGTCATACCAGCGCGGGAAAGCGTAGAGGACATCTCAATCGGGTAATAGAGGATATCGTTGAAGGGGTCCTGACGGTCCCAGCGGACGCCCTCGGTCTCCTTCGGAGAGAGTTCCACGTTACCCTGCCCTTCCAGACGGCGAGACTCGACGGCGCAGAAGGTGAGCGGATAGTCCGTCTCCTCGCTGGAGCGCGAGAAGACACCGGATATATTGGCATAGTCGTTTGCCTGATTATGCCACAGGGCGGTAGAGTTCACACGGGCGTAGGTGTTATCAAACCACATACCTCCGGCGGTAGCCCGAGCCGTGTTCTCACAGACAGTGGACGAGAAGATGCGCGCCAAGGAGTCTAAATTCAGGGATGCCGGCGCCTCGACATAGATACCGCCGCCTGTCTCGGCAGTATTATGCTTGATGATTGTACCGGAGACGAGGGCAAACGGTTTGAGATAGAGACCACCGCCATACGCCTCCGCAGTATTCTCCTGAATGACGCAGTTACGGATATGGGCATAGTTGGTCACTACAGCTGCAGCACCAATACGATCCGCCAAATCCGGGGAATTGGCATGACCGTCCATGATGAACAAACCATCCACCACAGCGCGGTCTTTCTCCGCCTTCATGAACGCCAACTGATTCCGGACAGGCTCATCCCCATCCTTATAATAGGTCTCCTCCGGCGTAAAGAGGTCGTTCGTAAACGTGACGACGTGGAAGGTATTTCCATCCGCACCGGTAGAAGAAGTAATCTTACCGGAAAGGACGGTACGATAGGTCAGCGGGTCGCGGCCCGTGAAATCCGTAGTATATCCGCCCTTCACCTGTATGCCGTGCGGGATGATGAACGAGTAGTCGAGCGTATTATCGACGTAGTTCTCCATATTATGCTTGGTCGAACGCGTCGCCGTGTACCAGTCGGCATACTCGTCGCTGACGGTACTATTGATATCATCGCCCTCCAGCCAAACCTCTACGGACCAAGTAGAGTCCGGTTTGCCGGCTATCGGGGTAGGCTGGACAAGCCCTGTACGGCGCATGAGATTATACTTGTACCGCCCCGCAGCATCGAGCACCAGTTGCAGTTTCTGCTTACAAGCCGCGTTCTGCGGAGAAGAAGCCGAAGCATCACCACCACGCGCATCGAAAGTCACGTAGTAGATCGCCTGACCCGGATGAGTCGTCGTATCCGGTTTGATAGAGTACGCCGCGTTGAACTCGTACGCACCCATATCTATCTGGCAGTCCTGCACACGTTTGGCGAACGCTACATCGTTGGACGGAAGTTTAGCCGCCTCCACACTCTTGTAAATGAAGGAGTTACGGATAGCGTTTTCAGACTGACCTTTATGACGCAGTGCCGTAAAGAATTCTCCGGCGAATTCCTCAGTACCATGGTTGACGCAACCTATACCGTCGCGCAGACGGAAGTCGTTGAGCGAAGCGGCACGACCGGCAACATAGTTTCCGCTCTCATCAAAGTCCGCTGCAAAAGGCGTATTGGCCGCTGAAGGAGCGACTCCATTCAGGAAGGTATTACCCGTACCATAGTTGCCTGTTGCGGATTCGGTCCAGTTAGTAACATTTTGCTTGGTCGCGTTATACGGCTGTGAGGCTGCGGACTGAATATAGCAATAGAGGAAGGGGTTTACATTGCCAACTGCGGTATTACGGTCACGGATGGCTATACCGTTATTACCAAAGATGATGGTGTTTGCCACAAAGAGGTTCGGATTGGATGAGGTTGCTAACGAAATAGCACCACCGCTGATACTGCTACTTCCAGCTTCTACCAAAGTAGCTGTATTATATGCGATGGTATTATTATAGAATCGTCCCACGCAGAAGCCCAATCCACCGGCGGAGCCTTGCGAATAGTTATTGGCAAAGAGGGAGTTGAAACACGTTCCCTCGTACATAAACATACCGCCGGCAAATATCTGGTTTTGCATAATTTGTGTACCCTGTGTGGAGGTATTATTGAGCACAAAGCAACCTTCAATCGTTGATGTAGCCCCATCGCAGAACATACCCGCACCTTTGACACGTTGGCAGGCAGACACATTATGAATGACGATACAATTCCTCAGGTGTGCCCCCTCGTACATATTCACACCTGCACCGCCGCCATGCGCCATGGCTTCGTCGTAAAGGAATCCGTGACGAATGGTAAAGCCATCCCAAGAAGCTTCATTATACTCTACATAGTGCGGGTCCTCCTGTTTGGCAAGAGTAGCAGCAGTACGCTTATTCTTAGAATCTCCCCAAACACGATCAGTGTGCGGCAGGGCGTCATTACCAAATGCCTGTCCCATCACAACAGGATCACCAATACCTCCACCGCCATACGTCGGTACGCACACATCCGGCATGGTCAATACGCGCTTACGGAGCGTCGTACGGTGATTTTGAACGGTATAAGTATTCGTCTCTGTAATCACCGGATCTTCGTGTGGGACATCACCCTTTTCCGCTGTATTATCATCGGTATTGATCAGTCCATAAGTCCCGGCGGGTATAACCGATTTGATATGAATGTTCGAGAGCCAGAACTCACGAGCGTTGGGGTTATAAGATCCCCATTTATCTTCCTCTTTGGCAGGACAAATATTCTTGTTTTCTTTATTTACATACAAACATGGAATCTCGTCCGGGTCAACACCCGTATCTGTTCCGTATGTGGAATTATTGGCTTTGGTATTCTTGTTTCCATCGCCGATAAACAACTTAAATACAGCATTTCCTGCCGAAAGCAGGTTGAAATCAAAAGTAAACCGATATGCCGAGCCACGGTTGTTATTCTTGTTGTTTGTACGGGATTTAAGACTTATTGTATCTGAAATACCAACCCCGTTTCCATCTACTACGCATACGAAAATATTGAGAGGATCGTTTGCTAATCTATAACCATCATTTTTATACTCACCGCCTAAATCAAAAGACATACGATATTGTCCTGCTGGCAGATTGCGCATCTCCTGCCATAAGTTCAAGCCAGCCATGGAGCCATTGCCCAAGAATATCCAGTTGCCCGTATACGTATTGGGTGCCAGAATCTTCGCGTTGGTGGAGGGATCATAAATATCTCTCGCCTTGTTGGTTGCGTTACTGTTCGTTTCTACATACACAACAAAATTCTCTTTATTAGGATACGATACATGCCAGCAATCCAAATCGCCTTCCGTACCCAATGTTACCAAAACAGTATCATTGTCTTCTGAATAAGAGATAGATTTTTGGGTTGCCACATTACCATTGCCTGCTTTGTTCATATTGGCATACTGCATGTATGTATCCTGTACATCCTCGCTTACTTGCTCCGTATCAGAACTTTGATAGTGGTGGACAATCGTGCGGCTCTTATATTCAAACTGAGTTGTCTCTGTAAACTCAGAATACGAATAGTCATCATCCCAATACTTGACGGCATCGGTATTAAGAGCCGTATTGCTGCTCTTGGGGTTGACCTCTGAAATCTGCAGGATGGTCTCATAGTCCTCCGCATCCAATTTCTCTGCCTGCTTGGCTTTAGGGATAGTCACTACATCCGACATCAATGCCTGACGCTCCGTAATACCCGGGGATTTATATTTCCCAGCAGGGAATCCGCCTAATACCGTGACCGAATCACGCATGACGAATCCCTTATAGTCGTTATACGTGCCGGCGCCGACCCATACCTGCACGGAATTGCTATGGTAAGTCTTGTTGGCAGCCGATGCTTTCTCTACCGCATATTGGAGACCTCCCACATACCGCTCCGCGCGGGTATTGTTGATCCAACCGTTTGCTTGACAACCGGCGATGAACGTATTTATGTCATAGGAGCCGGAAGTTCCGGTGTAGGGGTTTGCTCTCCAGAATGTACGCGACGCTCCGGAGATCTCTCCATACGGATAACGCAGGTCATAGTCATAACCAGGAACAAATCCCTCCGGTGTCGAACCTGGTGTGTTCACAGTTTCGGAACTTTCGGAATAAACATCATCTTGTATTATTTCCTCTTCGCCTTCTCTTGTTCCGTTATCATAGACATTTTTCTCCGTCGTCCATGTTTTGGTTACAGTAGTGGTAGCGCTTCCTTCCGTTTGTTTTCCGGTAAGCCAAACTCTACCCCAACCGCCGTTGTATTTCTCATTGGTGGTGAGGATCGGGTTTCCTTCGCTGTCAAGGACACGGTCGCAAGTAAGCTCCGGGTCTATCTGGTCACCCGTAGCCAAAGCAGGACCGGCTATATCATTCAGTACATACACGGTGTTACCGGCGATGGCGTTCGCCCAAGACGAACCATCGCGCTTACCGGCACCATTCGGAGTAACGTAGATCACCGCACCGCTCACAGGCAGGTCGGTATCTTCGAGCGCACCTATATCCGGCTCGCCACCGTAGTTACGGCGGGTATAATCCGTCAAGTCGAAATCTTCTGCGTCCGGACGCGGCACATTGTTAGCTCCATACGCAGAGACTGACGCCGAGTTGACGCAGGGGTTGTTATTGAGCGGAATGAACGATACCGTACCGCCGAACAAGGGTCTATCACCTTCCGCCGAATGGCCTATGTTTCGGGAAGGGTTGATGAAAACCGGATATGTCGCAGCATTACGGTCTGTACGCGTGAGGTTGCACTGGTTATATTTCTCCGCCGGCATTAGCAAATTCAAAGGATGATTCGCTGCATTAGGCATTCCTGTCGGTAATACACCTGCTTTATCAACGGTGAAATCGCTCTTGAAGAAACCATGCGGCTGAGTCTCATCGGCGGTATGGAGCTGGATATCGGCATCGAACATATTATACGTACCAAATACGTAATCCTGACCATCCGCATCCACGGATAGCACATTGCTCGATGCCAACATAGAACGATCGTTCAATACCTCCGTACCGTTGCAATAGATAAGTGAGTTATCTATACGGATATTGCCTTTGAAGTCTAACGTTTGACCATCATACCACCATCTATTATCCGATTGAAGCGGATAGCCGACATTGTTGACAATATCGCAATGGTCAATATCAATGAAAGCACGGCCGTTGGCTGTAACAACACCATTGTTGCCGGAAGAATAATCCGCCGTATTATTGCGGATAATACAATTGACCACCTTCAATTCTGCATAGCAAACAGGTCCTGGAAATGGACCGATTTTTCCCTTATTATCACCGGTGACATAGATAGCAGCACCTTTTGGCGCGGAGTTATTCGCGAGGCGGCAGTTACGCAATTCATTTCCCACCATGTCTATACGCTTGGCAGCATCGGTAATCTCGTTACTAACCAATACACCGCCACCTGCCATTATCGCGCGAGTGCCCGACAAATTATGAGCATTACCGTTGAGAAGCTGGAAACCGTCCACAATCGTATATTCGGCGTTAACATAGGTGAATACGTGGGCGGAGTTGTTCGCATAAGCTGTCACTCCTTTTTCGTCCGCGATATTCGCCGTAATGATGGTAGGATGATTCAGCGGGTCACGTCCTTCCGTATTCGTGCCGGTCAGGGTCTTCGGATAGCCGCCGTAGAGACGCATGTGCGACAGCGTACGGATAGAGGCGGTACGCATGTCTTTCCCTAAGTAGTTATTCGGTCCGGCAGTACTCTGCTCGCCTTCCTTGACAAGCATCTGGACATAATCGTAATCGGTATAAGCCGTCGGATTACCTTCTCCATCCCATGCCGAAGGCAGATGATAGTGCGCACGACTACCTATCGCGTTACCCGGTGTCTCCTCCAAGTAAGTACGATAATACATCAGCGCATCGCCGATCGAGTGCAGCGGAGCGTCCCAACTATCGCCGGAGTGGTCCGGCGTAACGAAATGACCTTCCCCGTCGTAGTCACCTTCGTGGCTCAGATCCACAAAGACCGTAGGGATAAGCGAAGCATCTTTTCTGCCCTCCAGACCCTGCTGCGCATGCAGCGCATGACGCATGTTATCCGGCTTGCGCACCAACGCACCCAGCGTCGAAGCCGGCTCGTACGGGTTAGATACGACGCCATAATCCGTATGCGCATGGATGAGCCATGTCGGAGGATCTACCATCGCCGGAGACCATTGCACACCCTTCTGGTCCAGATAGGAGTGGGAAGTCAAGTGCCAGATACGCGGACCCGGATACTGCACCGGATAGAGGTGTCTGAATACACCGGCGCCGTAGATGCCTGCCGAGGTGTTAACCGAATCCCAGTTCAGAGGCACGACCGTAGGACTGAAGAAACAGGGGAAGTTATCCGATCCGCCCTCTACCGGCATGTTACGCTTATCCAGCGAATAAACCGCCTCCTTGCGCACTCCCGTCCAGTCCGTGATATCGTGGTTCATGAACGCCGTGTGATAGACGAAGGTCTCATATCCGGAGATACCGGCCTTCTGACGCACGGAAGCAAACTGAATATCATTATTGACCGCACAGCGGTTACCCCAGACGACGGAGTTGAAGATTTGACCGCAGTTGCGGACATAGATACCGCCCGTACGACCGTGTCGGCGACCGTAATAGGTCACGTCCGGACCCATACATTCATTCGCCGTAACGGTACAGTGGTTGACCGTACCTCCTTCCGCCAGGTAGATACCGGCGCCTTCGGCGTTGGTCGTATTATTATTGACTACGCATGCCGTCGCGTGCGGGGAATAGTTACTGATGTTATCGATAGCGGGATTGCCGGTAGTAGGATAATCCTCCGGCACGTGGCTGATGAAGATACCTCCTCCGCATCGCGCCGCGCAGGAAGTGATCTGGCAGTGCCCGACGGAACCTTCATGGTCGATACATACACCGCCGCCGTAACCTTGATAGACACCGATACCCGCGGATTGGCAGGCCTGGATTAAGCAGAACTCGATCGTACCACCGCCGTCCGCGTAGATACCGCCGCCGCGCATGTTTGCCGAGCAACGCTCTACGATACAGCCGCGCATGCTGGAGTTGCCCACCATATACACGCCGCCGCCGTAACCCGTATGCTCACGCAGGTTGATATTGCGGCTGGCAGCATTACCCGACGAGATGACACAGCCGTCTATCGAAGCCGGATACTGTAGCGGCTTATAGTGGTTCTTGAGCAGATCATCGCTCGCGGGATAGGTTCCGTTGGTAGCGAACCATACTACGTGGTATGAACTGGCAGCATACGCCGTCGTATATTTACCGCGGATGGAGTCGAATGTAAAGGTAGGAGCCGAAGAGGAGTGGTTTCCCGTCAGAATGGTCTTGTAGCGCAAATCCCATTGCGAGGCAATCTCCGTACCCGAGACGGTACCGATACCCGACTGGTCTGCCCAGTTCTCTTCGCAGGTCTTGCCGTTGGACATCATACGCAAGCCCGGCCTGCTCTCCGGATCATCCGCATTAAATCCGCCATAGACGTGAATACCGCTGTAGATCTTAAACGAGGTATTCAACATAGATCCTCCGGATGACTCCGTGGACTCGGTAGGCACATAGGTTCCGGCTGCGATATAGACCGAGCCGGAATGGAGGTTAT
>JAFXYK010000065.1 GCA_017541805.1 Paludibacteraceae bacterium | reverse complement strand
GTACAGTGCCTCCAGACCATCGTACTGCGGCGTGAAACCACACTTGCTGGCGGTGTTGACAATCAGAATAACTTGACCTTTATAATCGGCCATTTTCACCTCTTTGCCCCGGTTAGACAGGGACGTAAAATCATAAATTGTAGCCATATTCTTACATCATTGCCATTAAGAAGTTCTCATAACCGATCTTGTCGATGAGGTAGAGATACTGTGCCTCCCAAGCCATGTGCTCTTTCTCACCGTCGATCCATTTCTCGATGAGTTTCTTGGTTGGGTAATCATCCTTGAAGGCCTCTGCCAACTCACTCAGTTGCTTGATAGCTGTCGGCTCGTAATCCGACTCAATCTGTTGCTTCGGATCGTCGTAGAACGGGAACTCGATGGTCTTCATAGCCTCTTGGAGGTCTGCGGGTTTGCAACCCAGTTCAACGAGACGGTTGAGTACTTCTTCAGCCTCATCCCACTCTTCTTCGGCTTCCTCTTTCCACTTGTCAGCCAACTTGTTCCAACCTTGCAGACGGCAATAAGCCGAGAATGCGAAATGTTGCTTACTGTTACCAAACCATACTGCGCCCAGATAGGCGAATCCTTTTAAAGCTTCTTCTTTTGTCATAATGGTAAATTTTTGAGGGTTATTTATTAAGTTTTTTTAATTGTTCAATCAGTTTGTCGAGCAGCGGAATCATTTGCAGGATTTCTTTCAATTCTTCCTCTGATGCCATCACCGCCTTGCTCATGCTTTCCGGTATATCCTGAGCCTGCTCGTAAAGTGCTTTGCCTTGCTTGGTAAGCGATACTATACGCTGGCGCGTGTCCTCTTTTCCGCGTGTACGTGTGATAAGCCCTGCTTTCTCCATGCGCTGCAGCAGCGGTGTCATCGTATTTGTGTCCAGCATCAAACGCTTGCCGATATCGCATACCGGTTGCTTGTCCTGCTCCCACAGCACCAACAGCACCAAGTACTGCGGATAAGTAATGCCTAACGGATCCAGATACGGGTGATACGCTCCCATCGTCAACCGCGCCGCGGAGTACAGCCTAAAGCATAATTGGTTCTCTAATTTCAGTTGCTCGTTATCCATTCTTTGGTCTTTCTATATTGGGGTCCCCGACGTAAACCAAGCCGTAGGCTGTTTGCGGTGGGGAGAGCGAGCGTCCCCGAATACCTTTAGCCAAGCTGTGCTTGAGCTCGTGTATGAGGGGAACGAGCGCGATATGTCGTTCACGATGCAAAATTACAAAAACTATTTTAATGTCGCAAGCGATATAAATATTTTCTTAATAATCGTATATTTTATCTTAAAAATTGCACCCAAGAAAGCACGTTACTCTTCTTCTCTGCCTATAAAATGGAAGGTATTATTGAGTTGCTCGCCCACATGCAGAATCATGTAAGCCGCATCCTGATTATCGTCCTCCATGCTATCGACAATAATATATTTGACATTACCTTCGGTAAACTCCTCGCGACTATGGTCATGCCCGGACCAGAACTGCTTGACGCCGTAGTGCGTGAAGAGCCACATCAACTCATACGTCTCTTCGAGCGCTGTCGTAGAGATATCCGCTGACGTATTATCGCGACGGAAGATATTGACGTGCGAGAAAACGATGACATGCCGGTAATTACCCTGCGAATTAGCCAATACCCATTTCAACCAATTCAACTGCTTGGCGCCAATCTTACCTTGCGCGGAATCCAAGCAGATAAACAGATCTTTGGCCTTCGTCTTGCCGCTGCTCTCTACAACAAAATAATAGACGGAAGCCGGCCAGTGCTCCGTGAAACTCTGCCATTGCGCATAGAAAATATCATGGTTCCCAAGCGTGACGAACATCGTATCTTTCTTACTCGGCGATGCAGGAACTTCCTCCAGCAAGTCCACGAAATGGTCGTAACTCTCACTCGATTCCACTAAGTCACCCAGGTGAACGGCTGCCGGACAATCACGGTCATCATGATACAACTGTATGAACTGCTGGAATTTCGTGCCTTTGCCATGAATATGGGTATCCGTGCACACATAAATCCGATATTCGTCGTCTTTGACTTTCAGGGTCGGATAGCCTACGCGATTATTGTATTCCATGGATTCCAGGAACCGTTCATCCACAGAGGGTGCCTTGCTGCTGAATGGTGCCAACGAGTCATTATCGCAGCCGCCAAACACCATCGCAACCATCGCCATTAGTCCTATGTAAAGATATCGTTTCATACTTAAAATCGGTAATAACCTCCTACGCGCACTTCTGCGCCATAGAAAGAAGGTGTAAGGTTAGACAATCCGACGGGTTTGCATAATGCGCGGGCGGTAATTCGCCAATGAGCACCTATATTCACATACGAATTAAGGATAAACATAGGGGTGAACATGCGCTCCATCTGATATTCTGTCATATCTGTGACACAGGCCGATATATTCCACGACGACGTATGCGGTCGCGCAAACACTTCCACATAATACACGAGATTATGAGGTTCATGCACACTCGTTTCGGACGTATGCGTCGATTTGAATAACGGCCAGAATGAACGGGTGCCATAACCTATATGCACCTGCACATAATCCATGCGGTAACCGATAGAGAAAGCACCACATACACCGTGCAGCGAGTTACGGCGTATCAGGTTATATAAGATCTGCGTCTCCAGATAGAGTTCTCCGACCGGTAGGATAAATTTCGGACGGAATTTTCCTCCCAAATCATAACTATTAGCCGTCAACAAACGGACATTCACTTCTCCTTCAAAATAACGGTGAATAGGCAGATCGGCATCCACAGAAAACGCCCCGTAATGCTCATACGTCTCATTGTAGGCATACGAGCATGCAAACCCTACCGAATAGGTGCTGTCGCGATAGACAGAGTGCGCCTGCAGCGGCAGCGCGCGGAATCCAATGACAACTATTGCAAGGATAATGAGTCTTTTCATATCTCTATCTTTTTAACCACTCTCGCCGGATTACCGGCAATGACCACATCGTCAGGAACGTCGTGGGTCACCACACTCCCCGCACCTACTATCACGCGGTTACCGATTGTCACACCCGGGCAGACGATCACTCCGCCTCCTAACCAACAGTCCTCGCCGATACAGATCGGCAAACCGGTCTCAACGGTCTTGCGACGCTCCAAGTAGTCATGCGGGTGATCAGGTGTCAGCAGTTGACAATTGGGACCAATGAGGGTGTGCGCGCCGATAGTGATTCCGCCACAGTCCAACATAACGGCATTGAAATTAATAACCACCCCTTCGCCTATCGCGATACGGTCGCCGAAATCGCAATGAAAAGGCGGAATAACGAGTGCCGAAGGGTGCGCATGGGGCAGCAACACCTGTTGGCAGCGACGAAACTCGTCCATATCCCATGCGCCGCATTGATTAAAATCGCGCATGGCGCAATAGGTCTGCTTGATATGCGCTTGTATCTCCTTGTCCGTGTAGTCGTACTGGAGATTGTTCAACATCTTTTCTCGTTCGGTTCTCATATGATCTTTTCTTTAAAGGCTTTCGGACTCAAACTTGTTTGGCGTTTGAAGAAGGTGCCAAAATGACAAAACGCACTTATCGCTTATTGAGCAATAAGCCCTTCTGCCATTTCAGCGACGGATACGTCTTCTTCAGATAAGCCTCCGCCTCCTCAATACCGCTGCTGCCGCTGGTCGCAAACGGAATAAGTACCTTGCCCTGCAACTGCGGCTCGTTGTTGTCCAACCACGAGTTGATGATGCGCGGACAGATACCCCACCAGATCGGAAAACCAACATACACCGTGTCGTACGGCGTCACGTCTGTGCAACGCTTGATCGTCGGACGCTCCTCCGGGTCACTCATCTCCAGCGATGAACGAGACTTATCATTGCGCCAGTCCAGATCCGCTGCCGTATATTTCTCAGCCGGCTCAATCTCCCACAAACGGGCGTCATGCTGCTTAGCCAACTTCTCTGCAGCCGCTTTCGTCGTTCCTGTGGCGGAGAAATACGCCACTAATGTCTTTGCGTTCATAGGCACCATCATTGCGGCACAAACCAGTGCCAGAATCATTCGTTTCATTTTCATTGTTCTTCGTGTTTCTTATCGTTCTCGCTTATGTTCTTGATGAACAGCTTAACCAGATATTTCGTGATAATAGTGTACTTCACTGCCTTGCATACCTTCTCGGCAACCGCACCTTCCTTACTGTCTGCACCTGCCTCCAGACTCGCCGCAGCCTGCTTGTTCACCATCTCCTCACGCTCGTCCATCTTCTTGCGCAAGCGCGCAGGAGCGTGATTGTAAAGGAATGTATAACAGGGCACTGCCGCCTTCATGATATACGGTGTCAGGAACGTCGTAACCACACTCGACGCCACAATGATCGGATACAACACCGGCTCCGTCACATTAAGACTTGTTCCCAGACCGGCAATGATGAACGAGAACTCACCAATCTGCACGAACGAGAAACTCGTCAACATAGCATCTTTCATCGTCTCGCCGCCTAACCAGCAACCTAAGGTGCCGAAGAAAATCATACCGCATATAATAACCAAGCTGACCACTAAGATACTGTCCCAATAATCAACCAGGTTACTTGGGTTAATCATCATACCCACAGACACGAAAAAGATAGCTGCGAACACGTTCTTCAGCGGACTCATGAGGTGCTCGATACGGTGAGACTCTACCGTTTCCGCCAGAATCGAACCCATTACAAAAGCACCTAACGCACTGCTGAAACCGGCCTCCTCGGCTGTCAGTACCATACCCAGACACAGACCTAACGCCAAGATAATCAACGTCTCGTCATTCAGATATTTCTTCACCTTACGCAGCAGCGTCGGAATAACCAAGATACCAAACACGAACCATACAACCAGCGTCGCCGCCAGCACGCCTACTTTACCCAACAGTTCCGCACCTTCAAAACGGTGACTGATAGCGATACTCGACAGCATAACCATCAGCACAACGGCTACCACGTCCTCTATAACCAGGATACTCGTAGCACCCTTCACAAACCGCTCTTTGCTCAGACCCGCCTCGTCAATCGCCTTCATCACAATCGTCGTACTGGACATACACAGCATACCCGCCAGGAACAACGAGTTGATCATGTCCATACCTACCCATTGACCTACACTGTAACCCAACAGCATCATACCGCCGATAATTACCAGCGCACCGATAGCCGCCACTTTACCACTGCGGATCAGGTTCTTGATACGGAACTCCAGACCAATGCAGAACAACACAAACAACACGCCGATATTGCCCCAGGCCTCGACGTTCTCTCCGTCTACCCATGTGTCTCCAAACGCGTAGGGACCAACCAGCACTCCGGCGACGATATAACCCAGCACCACCGGCTGTTTCATTAACTTGAACAACAGGCTCACAATACCTGCCGTGATCATTAAAACGTAAAGATCATGTACCATTTTTTATATATTTTTTATTTCTTTCTTTCGCTCTGCGCCAACTGCATTACCTCTAGACGCCTGACCTCGCATGTACTCGCCGGGGGTGATGCCGGTTTTGTTCTTGAACATGCGCGTGAAATGATGCGGGTAATCGAAGCCCAACATATACGCCGTTTCGCTGATGCTTCGGCCGCTCATGAGGATATTCTTCGCGATTCGGATGATGTACGACTGGATATATTCCTTGGTGGAAGAACCTGTCGCTTGCTTCACCAAGTCGCCGAAATAACCGGCTGAATACGCCATCTCCGAGGCGCAATACGCTACTGTCGGCAAGCCTTTTTCCGCTTGCTTACCGTCATAGTAATACTTGTCCAGCAAGGCGTGAAAACGTTTCAGTACATCCGGCTCGTCAGCCGTAATCCGCGCATTCTGCCGCC